>JBOHII010000099.1:0-3795 GCA_050725955.1 Pseudolabrys sp.
CCGCGCCGACCGTCTGCGTGCCGCCGGGCAGTTGCTGGCGGCGTTCTCCTACCGCGGCGTGCTGGCGCGAGGTTTTACTCTGGTGCGCGACGGTGAGGGCCAGCCGTTGCGCTCGGCCGCCGCCGTCACCAGCCGAATGCGAATGGAAATCGAATTTTCCGACGGCCGCGTGGCGGCGACCGCCGACGGCGCGGGCGCGCCGAAGACGGCGCCGTCAAAGGCGAAGCCCGCGTCAAAACCGCGCGGCACCGGCGGGCAGGGTAGCCTGTTCGGCTCATAGTTTCCTCGACAGTCCGACGAAGAAGCCGCGCCGCGGTCCGTATTGCGGCGCGAACACGCCGATGCCGCTGCCGTCGCGGATCAGATAGACCGTATCGAACAGATTGATGACGGCGACGCGCGCAGTGAATTTGCCGACATCCGGCACAGTGAATTCGCGCGACGCCCCGATATTGACCTGCGTATAAGCCGGCACGTGGTCGGTGTTGAAATCGCCGCTGCGCAGGCCGCTGCCGTAGATCATATCGGCACTGTAGCGCGTGCCGTTCCACAGATACGACGCGCCGGCCGAGCCGGTCCAGGTCTGCGCGTGGTCGGTATAGATGTAATGGCTGGCGATGTAAGCCAGTTCGTCGGTGCCGAACAGATATTGGTTCGACACGATATTAGTGGCGAGCTGTCGCGCCCAGGCCAGATTGCCGTAGGCCTTGAAATTGCCATTGGTGTAGCTGGTGCTCAACTCGACGCCGACATTCTCGGCCTTTTCGTAGTTGAAGGCGTTGAGCACGAGGCCCGGCCCGAAGGTGCCGTCGTCGAGCAGGTCCTTGGCGATCTTGTAATAGCCGTCGACGCCGACCTGCAGCCCGGGCATCAGCATTTGCACCACGCCGGCGTCGAAATAATGCGAGCGCTCGGGCAGCGCCGGGCTCTGCTGCGTGGTATCGGGCGGCACAAACGTCGGAACGAAGGCCGCGGCGTTGACCGGTCCCGCCAGCGCCTGCGGCGGCGGCGTGAAATAGCGCGCATAACCGACGTGGAAGGTCGTGCCGGTGAACGGCTTGTAGACGATATTCAGGCGCGGGCTGAGCTGATTGGCGTTGACGTATTGCCACATCTGGTCGAAGCGCAGGCCGGCATTGAGCGTGAGTTTGTCGGTGATGCGCCATTCGTCTTGGAGATAGATGCCGGCGATCCAGCCGAGTTTTGAATTCTCGTCGGTGATCTGATATGGCGCATCGATCGAGCCGCCCATTCCGTCGCTCGGCAGCACGGTGGAAATATTGCTGATCTTGGTCTGCTCGCCGCTGACCGTGAACCCGCCGCGCAGCGTATGCGCATCGCTCAGCCGGTAGGCGCCGTCGCCCTGGATGCCGCTCGCCAGGCTCTGGCGATAGACGTCGGTGGCTTGGCCGTTGAACAGAACGTCGCCGATGGTGTCGGGGATGAAATGCAGCGTGCTGTAGCGCGTGAAGGAGGCGAGCTGCAGGTCGAAACCATTGAGCGACTTCTGATAGGCGAGCACCGCGAAATTATTCTGCTCGGCCTGTTTCTCGTTGAGATTTGCCGAATCGAAGGCCGAGACGCCAAAGGCCGACGGCACCACCTGCGTCTGCCCCGGATTATTCGGGATCTGGTAGCGGTTGGTGGTATTGCCGAAAATCGTCGCGAAGCGCGTCGCATTGTCGATCAGGGTCGAGGTGTAGCTGAAGAAATTGCCCTGATAGGTGCGGTCGTGGATCGCATTGTAACTGTCCGTCGGATTTTCGATGCCGAGATTGCTGGTGAAGCCGCGGCCGGTGAAGAAATATTCGGTGTTGCCGGCGCGCCCACTGTAATCGAAGCTCGGCGTCAGCGTCTCATGGCTGCCGCCGTAAATGCCGATCTGGCCGCCTTGTTCGAGCGCCTTGCCGCTTTTGGTCTGAATATCGACCACGCCGGAGGTGCGCAGGCCATATTGCGCCGGCAGCGCGCCGGTGATCACGGCGACACTAGCGATGAGGCCGGTGTCGAACACATGGCCGAAGCCGGAAATGCCGTCCGGCAAGGTGATGCCGTTGATGCGGTACTGCACATTGCCGTGCTCGTTGCGCACATGGATGTCGCCGGCGGCGGCGCTGTCCTGTGACACGCCTGGCGCTTGCAGCAGCACTTTCTCGATCGGCGTATTGACGCCCTGCGGCATGGCTTCAATTGCCGCACGGTTGAGATCGAACGAACTGGCGCCGAAGCGCGGCGACAGATTGTCGCGCGCGACGTCGAGTTGCGTATTGGTGGTGGCAACATCGCTCTGGGCTTGCGCCGGGGCGGCTTGCGGGCGCGGTGGCGCCGGAAGCTGCGACTGCACCACGATCTCGGGGAGCGTCACCTGCGCTCGCGCGCCATTTGGCGAGTTCAAAAGTGCAAAGGAACACGTCGCCCAAGACAGGGCGCGCACGGCACGCAACGACATGAAACCTCCAGCCGGATTGTTACATTATAACATTACAGAAGAAGACCGAAGTCAAGCTGCCAGCCATGCCGGTGGGCATTGCCGCGGTCAGGGTTTCGCGGACGCCGCCGAAGCCTTATCTTTGGGCCGATCTCGCGCCGGAAACCCACGGAGACTGCCTTTGCTCAACCGCTACGACCGCAATTCGCCGATGAGCGGCGAGGCCGAGGTGAAATACCTTGACGGCGATTTCCGCGTCGTGCGTCCCGGCGCTTTCGTGCGCTGCGCGGTGACCGGAACGGAAATCAAGCTCGAGGATCTGCGCTATTGGAACGTCGATCTGCAAGAGCCCTACGGCAGTCCGCAGGCCAAGCTGATGAGGCTCGGGATCAAGCCCGCGGAATGACGCTAAAGACTAAATTGTTTAGTCCCGCGATACAGCCAACTGCAACGGGGGGGATTATGGGCCAAGTTTTACCCGGATGCGCCCGCACGGCAGAGGCGGTGCGCCGAGCAATGCAGCATAGTCGAAAGAGCCTGAACAAACTGGCGGAACAGCATGGGATCAACCCCAGGACCGTGGCCAAGTGGAAGAAGCGCAGCTTCGCCGACGATGCTCCCATGGGGCCGGAGGAAGTGCGCTCGGCGGTTCTGGCTTCGGTCGAAGAAGCCGCTGTTGCGGCTTTTCGCAAATACACATTGCTGCCGCTGGATGATTGCCTTTTTGCCTTGCAGGCCAGCATCCCGCATCTAACCCGTTCATCCTTGCATCGATGCTTGCAACGGCATGGCATTAGCCGGTTGCCGGAGGTCGAGGGTGACAAGCCGAAGCGACAAAAGTTCGCCGCTTATCCGATTGGTTATTTCCATATCGACATCGCCGAGGTGCAAACGGAAGACGGCAAGCTATCGATGTTCGCGGCCGTCGGCCGCACCTCGAAGTTCGCCTGCGCCGAGCTTCACCCCAACGCCACGCGCGTGATCGCCAAGGATTTTCCTGATAAGCTGAGCAAAGTCGTGCCGCATAAAATCCATACGATCCTGACGGACAGCGGAATCCAGTTCGCCAAGCGCGAAGGCACGGAAGCCTATTGGACGATCCCCTTCGACCGCCTGTGTGCTGCTCTCGGCGTCGAACACCGGCTGACGAAAATCAATCATCCTTGGACAAATGGCCAGGCCGAACGGATGAACCGAACCATCAAGGACGCCACGGTGAAACGATATTGCTACCAGTCACACGATCACCTGAAACGGCACCTGCATGCCTTTTTGATGGCCTGCAACTTCGCCAAACGCCTCAAAACGCTGAAAGGCCTCACGCCTTACCAATACATCTGCAAAATATGGACGGATGAACCAGAACG
>JBOHII010000100.1:0-1779 GCA_050725955.1 Pseudolabrys sp.
CCACCGCCGGGTCGGCCAGCACGACGTCCATCGCCTGCTGTTGCAACTTCACCATGGCTTCATAGGAAATATCGGTCGAGGCTTGCGTGCCGCCGAAGATCAACCCGGTGTCGTCCTGCGGGAAATAACCCTTTGGAGTCTTGATATAGAGGCCTACTGTGAGGGCGATGGTGGCGACGAAGACGATCAGCGCCAGCACGTTGTGTTCGAGCGTGAAGGAACGCGTTCGCTCGTAGAAGCGTACCGTGCGCGAGAGCGCGCTCTCGACCAGGCGGTCGAGCCCGGTGGCGTTATGGCTCGGCGCCGCGCGTACGAAATAGGCGCAGATCATCGGCGTTACTGACAACGACACCACGGTCGATACCGCGATGGCGAAGGCGAGGGTCACCGAGAATTCACGGAACAGGCGCCCGACGATGCCGCCCATGAACAATAGCGGAATAAATGCCGCGATCAGCGACACCGAGATCGATACCACGGTGAAGCCGATCTGCTTGGCGCCTTTCAGCGTGGCGCGCAGCGGCGAGGCGCCCTTTTCCAGATAGCGGAACATGTTTTCGATCATCACGATTGCGTCGTCGACCACGAAGCCGATGCAGACCGCGAGCGCCATCAGCGACAGGTTGTCGATCGAGAACCCGGCCGCCCACATCGCCGCGCAAGTGCCAGCGAGCGACAGCGGAACGGTAATGCCGGCGGCAAGGGTCGGCGCGCTACGGCGCAGGAACAGCGCTACCACCATCATCACCAGAATGACGGTGGCGCCGAGTGTGAGTTGCATGTCGTGTACGCTGGCGCGGATGGTTTGCGTGCGATCGGCCAGCACGGAGATTTTAAGACCGGCCGGCACCCATTGCCGCAGCTCGGGCAAGAGGTCGAAGATGCGATCGACCGTGTCGATGACGTTGGCGTTGGCTTGCTTGGTGATGATCAGCAACACCGACGGATCCTTGTTGAACCAGCCGGCGGAGCGGCTGTTGCGCACGCTCGGTTTAATCGAGGCGATATCGGCCAGCCGGATCACCGTGCCGTTGACGGTCTTGATCACGATCGGGTTGTAATCCGCCGCCTCCGGCAATTGGCCGTTGAGGCCGATGGTTACGCTGCGCTTGGCGCCCTCGAAGGTGCCGACCGGCCCCGATACGTTTGAATTGACGATCGCGGTTCGTACATCCTCAAGCGCCACGCCCATGGCGGCGATGCGCGTCGGGTCGACGCGTACACGTATGGCCGGCTGCTCGGATCCGGCGACGGTGACGTCGCCGACGCCGTCTACCTGCGACAGCCGTTGCGCGATGACGGTGTCGGCGGCGTCGTAGATTTCGCTCGGCAGCATGGTTTTCGACGTCAGCGCCAGGATCAGGATCGGCGCCGCCGCGGGATTGGCCTTGCGGAAAGTCGGCAACGTGGGCAGGTCGAGGGGCAGGTCGCTGAGCGCGGCGTTGAGCGCGGCCTGCACATCGCGCGCGGCCCCCTCGATGCTGCGCGAGAGGTCGAACTGGATGACGATGCGCGACTGTCCGAGCGTGGTGACGGAGGTGAGCTCGGTGACACCGGAAATTTCGCCCAGCCGCCGCTCAAGCGGAGCGGCGACGGTTGCCGCCATGATGTTGGGATCGGCGCCGGGCCGGTTGGCGGTAACGAAAATGGTCGGGAAATCCACGCTCGGCAGGCTGGCAACAGGGAGAAAAAAGTAGGCCACGGCGCCGGTCAGGAACAGCCCGATCGCCAGGAGCGTAGTGCCGATCGGCCGGCGCACGAAGGGGTAGGAGAAGTTCA
>JBOHII010000101.1:0-4625 GCA_050725955.1 Pseudolabrys sp.
GCGCTCGCCACCCTCTCCCACAAGGGGAGAGGGTTGCGCTGTGCCTCGCGGCACGCTCGTCGGCTGCGCCAGCAGCCGCAGCCACAGATACTGCGCGACATTGGTGTCCTGATATTCGTCCACCAGAATGAATTTGAAGCGCTGCTGGTATTGGCGGAGAATTTCGGGCGACGTGCGGAACAGGCGGATGTTCTCCAGCAGCAGATCGCCGAAGTCGGCGGCGTTGAGCGTCTTCAGCCGCTCCTGATAGGCGAGGTAAAGTTTTTTGCCCTTGCCGTTGGCGAAGCTCGCGGCCTCGCCGGCCGGGACCTGGTCGGGCGTCAAGCCGCGGTTTTTCCAGCCGTCGAGCAACATGGCGAATACCCGAGCAGGCCATCTTTTTTCGTCGAGCTTCTCGGCTTCTAAGAGCTGTTTGATGACGCGGATCTGGTCGTCGACGTCGAGAATGGTGAAGTTGTTCTTCAGCCCGACCAGCTCGGCGTGGCGGCGCAAAATCTTCACGCCGATCGAATGGAAGGTGCCAAGCCACGGCATTCCCTCAACAATTTGGCCGACCATCTGGCCGACCCGCAGTTTCATTTCGCGCGCTGCCTTGTTGGTGAAGGTGACCGCCAGAATGTCGGCGGGCCGCGCCCGGCCGAGGTTCAAAATATGCGCTATCCGCGTTGTAAGTACTCGCGTTTTTCCGGTGCCGGCGCCGGCGAGAACGAGCACGGGGCCGTCCAAAGTTTCCACCGCCTCGCGTTGTTCCGGGTTTAAGTCGGCGACATAGGGCGCCGCCCGCGCCGCCAAGGCGCGCGCGGCGATGCCGCCCGCGACGGGCTCGGTCAAGTCATTGGCGGCGGGGAGCTTTTTCGCTTCGGCCATTGGGGTCCGGGTGATTCCCTTCCGCACCCAAGATGGCACTCGCGGGCGCCAATTGGGAGGGGCGACGCGCCGCCTTGTCGCCTTGTTCTACGGCATCCGCGCCACCGCGATCACGCCCGGCTATATCCGCACGCCCGGCACCACCGGCAGCGTGCTCGGCGCCGACGGCGGGCAGGAGATCGGGTATTTCTTGAGCGTGCCGGGGAGAAGGTTTTCCGGCGGGAGGATTGATTTAGGTGAGTACTCATAGCAAGTGAGCGGCGATCGGTTGAACTCACTGCGATTTGCAAACATGAGCGTACGCCGCTTTACATCACGGGCGATCACTCCGCAGGAGCGGCAGCTCTGGCACCAGATCGCTTCTGGGTAGGGAATAGGTAAAAACAAACACCGGAAGATAAGGCAGCGCCGATAAGTTGCGCGGCGATAAATGCAGGAACGTGGTTGATGGCAATTCCGGAGAAGGTGGTGGTGAAGCCGCGCGCCAGGGTCACGGCCGGATTTGCGAAAGAAGTCGACGACGTAAACCAGTAGGCGGCGGTGATCACCAAGCCAACGAGCCACGGGATAGCCGATGGCGCATATCGCAATCCACCGAGGATTGTGAGCACCAGCGTGAAAGTCGCAACGGCCTCCGCCAGCCATTGCGACGGGCCGCTGCGTGGCTTGATCCCAATGGCGAGTGGGGCCAGATCAAACATCAGATGCGCGAGCACCGTGCCCAAGATTCCGCCAAGGCACTGCACGATAATGTAAGGAAGCACCTCGCTCCACGGCGTTTCGCCCCGCGTCGCAAAGACGAGCGTCACAGCCGGGTTGAAATGTGCGCCAGAGAGTGGGCCGAAAATTGTGATGATGACGACGAGGATCGCGCCGGTCGGAATGGTGTTTCCGAGCAGGGCAATGGCCTGATTTCCGCCGGCTAGGCGTTCGGCCATAATGCCGGAGCCGACGACTGTGGCAACGAGAATGCCGGTCCCGAGACCTTCGGCCATCAAGCGGCGACTGAGGGGTGGAATCGTGTCGTTCATCACGCCGCCGCTGTCCTCATGCCGCGGATGGGGCCGTTGTCTCCGGCACACCCATCGCGTCTTTGGTCTTGCCTATGGCGTCGAGTCGTTTTTGCAGGCTCAGCTTATCGAGCTTGTGCAAGGGTAGGCTCACGAAAATATTGATGCGGTTGGCTAACATCCGCATTGTATCCGCGAACGCGAAGCCAATTTCAGCATCGGTCCCAGTTGCCGCCGCTGGGTCGGGGACGCCCCAGTGCGCTGTCATCGGCTGACCCGGCCATATAGGACACGTCTCTCCCGCCGCATTGTCGCAGACAGTGAATACAAAATCGAGCTTTGGCGAGTCCGGCTGCGCAAATTCCAGCCAGCTTTTCGAGCGTGCGCCGCTCGTGTCGTAATGCAGCTTCCGCAGCAGATCGAGCGTATCGCGGTGCACCTTGCCTTTGGGCTGGCTTCCAGCGGAGAAGGCTTTGAAGTTTCCTTGTCCCGCCCGATTGAGGATCGCCTCGGCCATAATCGAGCGCGCCGAGTTTCCGGTGCACAGGAACAGGACATTGTATGGACGCTTTGCTGGCGATTGCATTGCCGACTATCCTCGTTTGCGTTTCGCGGCCTTTGGCGGACTGCAAACGCAGCTCTTGGCGGCCGCGACGCCCAGGAGGTTGCAGAGCTCGGGGTGTCCGTCGCAACAGTCGTGGACAAGAAACCCTATTAGCGCTCGCATTCCCTCGATGTCCGCACGATAGATGATCGTGCGTCCTTCGCGCGCGCTGAGCAGTAGGCTGGCGCGGACCAGAATTGCGAGGTGCGTGGAAATCGTATTGTGCGGCGCGCCTATCGCATCGGCGATGGAACCGGCGGTAATCCCCACGGGCTCGTGCTTGAGCAGCAGGCGGAAAATCCCGAGCCGGGTAGGTTGCGCCAATGCGGCCAGCACGGAAACCGCATATTCCTGCGACAAAACACCATCGGACGGAACGCGTCCGGCGTGGCTGGCCACGGCAAACGTGGTCTTGGGCATCGGAATCACCTCTCCGTCCGGCACTCTGACTGTCCTCCCTACCATTTCTTCAGGTGACAATCGGAAATTTCTCGATTATCGTTTATGTCGAGACGTCTCGACGTAAGGTATCGTCGACTTGCCGCAACGCCAAGTGAAGGTTTTGTGACGGCAAGAAAAAGACGCTCTCCGGCCAGCAGGTCGTGCCGGCCGGACCGAGGAAACCGGGCCGATAGATGTACCGGCTCATGCCGAGGGAGGCTCTCCATGGATCGCTGTCAGCGACAGGTCGATGCTGGCCGTCGCAAATTTCTGACCGGAGCGGGCCTAGCCGCCGCCGGCGTCGCCGCCCAAATATCGGCGCCACAAGCCAAAGCGGCGCCTTCAGCCGCGCGGGTCGATTATCCATCCAACCGGCTCGCCAACGTCAGTGACCTCAAGGTCGACGAGCCCCTGCAGGTCACATATCCGGACACCGATGCGCCGGGGGTCCTGCTCAAGTTCGGCAAACGCGTCCAGACCGGTGTCGGTCCCGACGGCGACATCGTCGGCTTCACGACTATCTGTCCGCACAAGGGCTTCCCACTTTCCTTTAACAAATCCGACCGCACCCTGAACTGTCCCGGCCACTATTCGCGCTTCGACTGCGAGGCCGGCGGCCAGCAGACCTGGGGCCACGCAACGCAAAACCTCCCGCAGTACGTACTGCGCGTCGACGCCAAAGGCGACATCTACGCCGAAGGCGTCGACGAGCTTTTGTACGGGCGGCTGTCCAACGTTCTCTGAGGGAGGAAACCAATGGCTTACAAGCGACAAATCGACCGACTTCCGATCGTCCCGAAGGACGCCAAGAAACATAACGTCGTCTGCCACTACTGCATCGTCGGCTGCGGCTACCACGCCTACTCTTGGCCCACGAATAAGCAGGGCGGCACTGCGCCCGATCAAAATGCTTTCGGCGTCGATCTCGGCAAACAACAGGGAGCCGAGACCGGGGCCTGGTACGCGCCTTCGATGTACAACATCGTGAAACAAAACGGCGAAGACGTGCACATTGTCATCAAACCGGACAAGGACTGTGTGGTGAATTCCGGGCTCGGCTCGGTGCGCGGCGCGCGCATTGCGGAAATGAGCTATTCGCGCCAGCGCAACACGCAATTGCAGCGCCTGACCGACCCGATGGTCTGGCGCTACGGGCAGATGCAGCCGACAAGCTGGGACGACGCACTCGATCTCGTTGCCCGTGTGACGGTCGGTGTCATCAACGAGATGGGCGAGGACGGATTGTTCGTCTCCGCCTTCGATCACGGCGGCGCGGGCGGCGGTTACGAAAACACCTGGGGCACCGGCAAACTCTATTTCGGCGCCATGAAGGTGAAAAATATCCGCATTCACAATCGCCCGGCCTACAACTCGGAAGTCCATGCCACGCGCGACATGGGCGTGGGCGAACTCAACAACTGTTACGAAGATGCCGAGCTTGCCGACACCATTGTTGCCGTTGGCACCAACGCGCTCGAAACCCAGACCAACTACTTCCTCAATCACTGGGTTCCTAACTTACGCGGCACCTCTGTCGACAAGAAGAAAGCCCAATTTGGCTCAGAGCCGGTGGAGCAAGGCCGCATCATCATCGTCGACCCACGTCGCACGGTGACGGTAAATGCCTGCGAAGTCGAGGCGGGCAAGGATCGCGTAATGCATCTGGCGATCAATTCCGGCAGCGATCTCGCCCTGTTCAATGC
>JBOHII010000102.1:0-2718 GCA_050725955.1 Pseudolabrys sp.
GGAATAGACGATTGATCCCCGATCCATCGCCACCATTTCGTCGCCCAATTCCTGCGCGAAGTCCAAATACTGCTCGACCAGCACGATCGCCATGTCCTTGAGCGAGCGCAGATAGGCGATGGCGCGGCCGATATCCTTGATGATCGACGGCTGGATGCCCTCGGTCGGCTCATCGAGCAGCAGCAACCGCGGCCGCATCACCAGCGCCCGGCCGATCGCCAACTGCTGCTGCTGGCCGCCGGACAGATCGCCGCCGCGCCGCCCGAGCATGCTGCGCAGCACCGGAAACAGCGAGAACACGTCCTCAGGCACCGCACGGTCGTCGCGTTTTAGCGGTGCGAATCCGGTTTCCAGGTTTTCCTCGACCGTGAGCAGCGGAAAAATCTCGCGGCCTTGCGGCACATAGGCGATGCCGCGCCGCGCGCGCTCGACCGTGGAGAGCCTGGTGATGTCATGGCCGTCGAACATGATCGTGCCGGCGCGCACCGGGTGCTGGCCGATCAGCGCGCGCAGCAGGCTGCTCTTGCCGACGCCGTTGCGGCCGAGCACGCAGGTCACCTTGCCGGGCTCGGCATGGAGCGAAATCCCGCGCAGCGCCTGCGCTGCGCCGTAGAAGAGATCGATGTTGGTCGCTTCGAGCATCACTCTCTCCTTACCGTGCGCGTCTCGATGCCGTCGCAGCAAATCATCTTCACCGTCCCAGATACACTTCCACTACCCGCTCGTTCTGCGACACCTGGTCGATGGAACCTTCCGCCAGCACCGAGCCTTCGTGCAGGCAGGTCACCTTGACGCCAAGGTCGCGAACAAAAGTCATATCGTGCTCGACCACAACCACCGTCTTGGTTTCGTTGATCTGCTTGAGCAGCTCGGCGGTCTGCCGCGTTTCCACGTCGGTCATGCCGGCGACCGGCTCGTCGACCAGCAGCAGTTTCGGCTCCTGCCCCAGCAGCATGCCGATCTCGAGCCACTGTTTTTGTCCGTGTGACAGGCTGCCGGCCACGCGCGAACGCACGCCTTTAAGCCGGACGATGTCGAGCACCTCGTCGATGCGCATTTCCTGTTCCAGCGAGGATTGCCACAACAGGGTGGCGCGCACGCGCCGGTCGTTCTTGAGCGCGAGTTGCAGATTGTTCTCGACCGTGTGCATCTCGAACACGGTCGGCTTCTGGAACTTGCGGCCGATGCCGAGCATGGCGATCTCGGTTTCATCCAGTTTGGACAAGTCGTAGTGACCTTCCTCGAAGAAGACGTCGCCGGAATCGGGCCGCGTCTTGCCGGTAATCACGTCCATCATGGTGGTCTTGCCGGCCCCATTCGGGCCGATGATGGCGCGCATCTCGCCCGGTTCCACCACGAACGACAATTCGTTGAGCGCCTTGAAGCCGTCGAACGACACGCTGATGCCGTCGAGATAGAGCAATGCGGAGGTGGTCTGCTTTTCCATCGGCGTTCTCTATTCGGCCGCGGCCGTCTGCGGGGTGACCTCGGCTTTTGGATCGGCCTCGGCCCCCTCTTCCTTGGCGACTGACTTGGCTGCGGCGCGGTTGGCGAGACCCCATTTCAGCGTGCCGATGATGCCGCGCGGCATCAGCAGGGTGACGCCGATGAACAGGCTGCCCAACATGAAGAGCCAATACGGCGCCAGCACGCCGGAGGTGAAATAGGTCTTGGCGTAGTTGACCACGAAGGCGCCAAGCACCGCGCCGGTCAACGTGCCGCGGCCGCCGACGGCGACCCAGATAACGGCTTCGATGGAGTTGGCCGGCGCGAATTCGCTCGGATTGATAATGCCGACCTGCGGCACGTAGAGCGCGCCGGCGACGCCCGCCATACAAGCCGACAGCGTGAAAACGAACAGCTTGTGGGCCTCGACCCGATAACCGAGGAAGCGCGTACGGGACTCTGCATCGCGGATGGCGACCAGCACCTTGCCAAATTTCGAGGTGACGAGCGCACGGCAGATCAGGAACGACAGCGCGAGCGCAATGCAGGTGATCACCAACAGCGCGTTGCGCGTCGTCTCCGTCTGCACGTTGAAGCCGAGGATGTCCTTGAAGTCGGTCAACCCGTTATTGCCGCCGAAACCGAAGTCATTGCGAAAAAATCCGAGCAGCAGCGCGTAGGTCATCGCTTGCGTGATGATCGATAGATAGACGCCTGTGACACGGGAGCGAAAGGCGAACCAGCCGAAAACGAAGGCGAGCAGGCCCGGCACCAACAGGATCATCAGCGCCGCATAGGCGAAATGCTGGAAGCCGTACCAATAAATGGGCAGCGCCTTCCAGTTCAGGAACACCATGAAGTCGGGCAGGACCGGATCGCCATAAACGCCGCGCGTTCCGATCTGGCGCATCAAATACATGCCCATGGCGTAACCGCCGAGCGCAAAGAAGGCGCCATGGCCGAGGGACAGGATCCCGGCATAGCCCCAGATCAGATCGATGGAGAGCGCGAGCAGTGCGTAACAGAGATATTTGCCGAACAGCGCGACAAAATAAGTGGACACGTGCAGCGCCGAGCCGGCCGGCACCAGCAGGTTCAACACCGGGATGGCGATGGCGAAGGCGCCGAGCAGCACCAGGAACAGCACGGCGCCGCGATCCAGAATGCGGATGAGCGGGTGGAAGCTCATGCGGCACTCCCGCCCGCGCCGCGAATGCCGGCCTTCACCTCCCCCGCCGGCGGGGGAGGTCGACGTGCAAAGCGCGTTGGGAG
>JBOHII010000103.1:0-7791 GCA_050725955.1 Pseudolabrys sp.
GCGGTAGGCTGTTCTCTGTCATGCCCGCGAAGGCCGACATGACACAAAGTTACGCCTTCTTCGGCAGCGCCACGATCATGTCGAGCTCGATGCGCGCGCCGGGCGACGACAGCTGATTGATGCACACCGTGGTCGAGGCCGGCCGCCAATCGCCGAAATACTTGGCCATGGTCGCATGCATGGCATCGGCGTCGCGGAAGTCGGTGAGATACTTCGTCACCTTCACCACGTCGCGCCAGCCGGCGCCGGTATGATCGAGGATGGACTTGATCGCCTCCATGGCGCGCACGGTCTGCTCCTCGATCGCGTGCGGCTGCACGTGCTCGGCGTCCACATGCGGATGCTTGTGGTAAAGCGGCGAGGAGGTCGCGCCGGACAAAAACATCAGGTCGCAGGCGCCGACAATATGCACCGCCGGCGCATAGGGCATGGTGTGCGCTTCTTCCGGCTTCGGGTGCACCGGCTCGAGCGTGAAGCCGCGCTGGGGTTGGGTTCTCACATTCATGCTGGCCTCCCGGACGCTGTCATCGCCGGACTTGTACCGGCTGTCCCGCTTAGGCTAGCACAGCACCGCGCCTTTGAGCGTCCAGGAGCCCCGAATGCCCTCCACGATCCTCGATTCCGCGGTGTTTCGCGACATTTTCACTACGCCGGCGATGCGCACGGTGTGGTCGGACGAAAACCGCGTGCAGAAATATCTCGATTTCGAAGCGGCGCTGGCGCGCGCGCAAGGCAGGCTTGGCATCATCCCGAAAAACGCCGCCGCCGAGATCGTGCGCCACTGCGACGCCAAGTTGATCGACATGGCCAAGCTCAAGGAGGCGACCGAGCGCATCGGTTATCCGGTGCTGCCGGTGGTGCAGCAGCTTGTAAAACTGTGCAAAGGCACGCTCGGCGAATGGTCGCATTGGGGCGCCACCACCCAGGACATCACCGACACCGCCACGATTTTGCAGATTCGCGAGGCGCTCGACCTCGTCGAGAACGACCTCGACGCAATTTCCGATTCGCTCGCCACACTGGCCAAGAAATACCGCGACACGCCGATGGCCGGCCGCAGCAACCTGCAACAGGCAGTGCCCATCACCTTCGGCTACAAGATGGCGACCCTGCTCGGCGCTTTCGAACGCCATAAGCAGCGCCTGAAGGAAATGCGTGCGCGCGTGTTGGTCGGCGAATTCGGCGGCGCCGCCGGCACGCTGTCCTCGCTCGGCAAGGACGGGCTTAAGTGCCAGGCCGAACTGATGAAGGAGCTCAAGCTCGGCCAGCCCGACATTTCCTGGCACACGGTGCGCGACCGCATCGCCGAGGTCGGCTGCTTCCTCGGCCTGGTCACCGGCACCTGCGGCAAGATCGCCTTCGACGTGAAACTGCTGATGCAGACCGAGGTCGAAGAAGTGCAGGAGCCGTTCCATCAGGGCCGTGGTTCGTCCTCGACCATGCCGCAGAAGCGCAACCCGATTTCCTCGGTCTACATCACCGCGCAGGCCGCCATGGTGAAGCAACTCACCGCCGCGCTCTTGGAAGCGCAGGTCGAGGACCACGAGCGCGCAACCGGACCTTGGGAGATCGAGTGGATCGCGCTGCCGGAAATCTTCATGCTGTCGGCCGGCGCGTTGGCGCAGACCCGCTTCCTGGTCAGCGGCCTGCAGGTGAACGAAAAAAAGATGCGCGAAAACCTCGACATCACCAAGGGCCTGATCATGTCGGAGGCGGTGATGATGGGGCTCGGCGCCGCCATGGGGCGCAACCGCGCGCACGACGTGGTCTACGACATCTGCCGCGAGGTGGTGAAGACCGGCCGCCCGTTGATCGATCTTCTGGAAAAGGACAAGGAAATTCGCAAGCACGCCAGCCGCAAGCAGCTCGAGAAGATGGTCGATCCGGCGAACTATCTCGGCGTCGCCGGCGAGATGGTCGACCGCGTGCTGAAGATGCGGAAGAAACGCTAGTCGGTCCTCGGCATTGTCTTCCAGATAGCTGCGGCGACCAGAAGCGTTGCCGCGCCGATCATCGTAAACAGCGTCGGCACGGTGACGCCGAATTTTTGCATGACGGCAACGGTGACCGTCGCGCCGGTCATGAAGGCGGCGTTGAGCACGTTGATCGCGGCGATATTCCGCGCGCGATAATCGGGGTTGCTCCAGGCCTGCACCGCGGCGAAGGCCGGCACGATGAACAAGCCGCCGGCAATCGCCATGCCGACAAGATCGGCTGCGACGCGAAGCCCCAGCACGCTTGCAAATACCGCGCTCGGCGCTTGCGGCACCGCCGCCGGCGCCGCGCCGAAACTCGCAATACCGAGATCGAGCGCAAAAGCGCCCAGCAGCACAGCACCGGCCAGCGTGGTCTTGAGCACAATGCGCCCGCGCGCGATCGCGGCGGCGAGGCCGGAGCCCAAGCCGACCGCGATCGAGAACAATGCGAGATAGGCGGTGACCGTGTCCGCGTTGCCGCCGATCAAGACCTTGATCAGCGGCGGCAGCAGCGACAGCACCACGATGCCCACCAGCCAGAACCAGCTCGTCACCATGGCGCCCCACCACAGCCGCGGATCGGCGCGCAGGTAGCGGATCATCCGCAAGGTCGAGGCGGCGATATTAAACGTGACCTTCAACTGCGGCGCGCCGACGCCGGTCGGCGGGATCAACAGCGTCGCGCACCAGCAGAGCAGCGCAAAACCCATCACCAGCGCGGCGAAGGCCGCCACGTCGCCGCCCCCGCGCGCGGCCAAGCCGGCGGTCATGGTGCCGAGGAGAATGGCGACGAAGGTCGCGCCTTCCACCAGCGCATTGGCCGTCGGCAACTGCTCGCGCCGCAGATGGTCGGGCAGGATGCCGTATTTGATTGGCCCGAACAGCGCCGCCAGCACGCCGAAACCGGCGAGCGCGGTAAACAAGATCGGCAGCGAAGCGCGCGCATAACCCGCGACCGCCAAACCGGCGACGAATATCTCGGCGAATTTCAGCCGCTGCGCCACCCGCGCCTTGTCGTGGCGATCGGCGAGTTCCCCACCGAGCGCCGACAGGAAGAAATAGGGTGCGATGAAAATCGCGCTCGCCAACGTGACCAAGGCTTCCGTGTCGGCCGCGGCGGAACGAAACAAGATGAGAAAGACCAGCGTGGTCTTGAGAAAATTATCGTTGAATGCCGCGAAAAACTGGCACCAGAACAGCGGCGCAAAGCGCCTCGACAGCATCAGGAGCGGCGGCATTGCGGGTATTATTGCAAAGTTCCAGCGCTGCGTAGCGCCTGCCCCGCAAAAAAAGGGCGGCCCCGCAAGACCGCCCCTAGGCATTGCTCAAGACAGAAAGCAGACTGAAATCAGAGCCGGAACTTCCCACCATTGACGGATTCCGTAACAATCGCGGCCAGGCTAAAGGCGACCGCTATCGCGAAAGCAACGGTAAACAGTGTGGTCCACATGGCGTAGCCTCCTCGTTGGCGCGAACGCGCGGGGGAGTCTGGCGAATGCAACGCACGACTTTGCTATTCGTTCCTCGCCTTGCTGAATCGGATATCGGCAAGCGGTATCTAATTGACGCACCGAAACCGTAAAATTATGCGCGATTGCAACTAAAGCCGGAACGAAGATTTCAGATCGCGCAGCAGAATGCGCAGATCGATTTCCCGGAACTCCAGATAGTTCCGCCGCAACCAGTGTTGCAGCTCGTTATTAACCTCATCCGGTGTGTCGGCCCCGGCAGCAAGCCGCGACTGGGCGAACGAGAACGGCGGCGTCTCGACGTATTTGCGTAGTCCCGGCGCCAGCTGAGTAAGCCGCACGACGACGGTCTCGAGCCCGAGAACACCGTATTTATGACGGAATTGCGCGGAACTCAGGATCTCATTGTGTACCGGGACCAGCACCGCGCCGGGCAATCGACTTTGCAGGCTGCTATAGGCCTCGACCGAGGCGCGATCGGGCGTGAGCAGATACAACACCGCCGGCGCGATACCGCGGTTGCGCGCTTCCTCGACAAAGCCGATCTGACCGGCCAGCGTAAAGAAGGATTCGAACGACGCGTGTCCGAGATCGACGATCTTGTCAGTGCCGTCTTCGGCGATCAACCGATCGAACAGTGCCATCTGTCCTTTGATGTCGTCGATCGTCGACCTTGTCACGTGCTCGGGCAGGAATTGCGCCAGCGCCCGTTCGCCGGCGTTGACATCGAAAGCCGCAACCGCGCGGCCCTCCTGCAAATGAAAGTCGGTGAGCAGGCGCGCCAGCAGGGTCTTGCCCACACGCGGCCGGGGCGACGCGACGATGATGACGGAATTGCGCAACGACATCAGTTCCCCGGACGTCGATCGCGCGTCGACTCATCTTGAGGCGCGGCTGGCCTTCAGCTTGGCGTCGTTCTTTTCCGCTTTCGGCGCGACCAGGTCGATCAAATTGACCCGGTCGAATTCGCCCCAGACCTGGCGAAGCCAATGGCGCACATAGCCGCGCAGGACGAACGAATTATCGGCCGGCTCGCCCTTGGCATTCTTGTTGGCGACGAACGAAACGAAGGGGACGCTGGCCACTTCCACATGTTCGCAAGCCATCTCATTGAGTTTCGGAACGATGATCTCGGCAACGTCCTTAAGCTGATTGAAATACGAATTGTATGTTTCCGGATCCCATTCGAAGAACGTGGTATTGTTGATGAAATTCTTGACCAGAAAGTAGTTGGCGTTACGGACGAAGCGGGACATCTCGGCGATTTCCTGAAGCGAAGCGATGGAGGGCCCCAAGATGTGGAACACCGCAAGTGCAATATGACCACGCTTCGCCTGCTCGAGGAAGCCTATGTCGCTCAGCGCCTGCAGCGTGGTCGACAACAGCCCGGCGCGCACGTCGATCACAGTCACCCTGGCGGCGGCATTGCTCAGCGTGTCGAATACCTTCATTTGGTCCGGGATCGCGGTCAGATCGACGACTTCAGTGACCTCGGGATGAAAACGCTTGAGCGTGCCGCGCGGCGATTCGGTATCGAAGGCCCGGGCCGGCGTGTTATCGGCGGCGAAATAGTCGAGCAATGTACGGGCGATAGTGGTCTTGCCGACGCCACCTTTGTCGGCGCCAACCAGAATGACAGTTGGTTTAGCCATGGTACACTCTGACTTACGAGACATGAGGCTACGTCGCCGCCTGCCGGTTGATCGTGCCTAGCCGGCACGCGACAGTCATGCATAGATCAATGAGTCAATGCGGCTAGTCTGTGGCCGTTGTAAGAAGTTTCGTCACATTCGCGATGCGTTTCGCAGCACCGACCGGGGAAATATCCATGGCCACAATTTTCAACGAAAGCGATATCGCCGCCGAGCCGGCGGACCACGGCGCCGCGCGCCAGCATCTCTTGACCGATGCGCGCGTGTCGGGAACCCGCGTTCTGGTCGATCGTCTAACGCTCGCCCCCGGCGGCGAGACCCGCCTGACGGTGCCGGCCCGCGGCCTCGCCTGGTTCCAGTCGCTGCAGGGCGAGGCGGTGCTCACGCATGGTGGCGAACGCCAGGCGCTGACTGATGCCCACGTAGTCTTCCTGCCGCCGGGCTCTTCGGCAAGTCTATCGTCCAGCCACGGCGCGGTCGTTCTCATGAGCGAAATTCCCGATGCCGCCAGCCTCGACGCGGACCTCGGAAAAAATCCGCCCGGCTTCCGCGTGGTGGACTGGATGCATGAACCGGTGCTCGATTCCGTGCACGATGCCCGCAAGCGCATCTATCTGGTGACGCCGAAGCTGTTCGGCACCAAGGCGGTGAAGGGCGAGATGATCATCTATCCGCCCGGCACCGCCGCCGCCAATCATCATCATGTCGGCGCCGAGCATTTCATGTATGTGCTGCGCGGGCGCGGCACGGTCTATGCCAACGAGCAGCCGTTCCCCGTGCGCCAGGGCGACCTGATCTATTATCCCGATCTGGAACGGCATTTTCTGCAGGCCGCGGCGGACGAGGAATTGGTGTTCGCGGAATATTTCGTGCCCGGCGAATTCAAGACGATCTGGGTGAACGAGAATGAGATCTGCACTTGGACGCCGACCGGCCGCGACATCCGTGGCGGCAAGCCCACGCGCGAGATCAAGGCGCATTCTTCGGCGGACGTGAAGAACCCGGTGGAAGTGTGATCGAATTTGCCCGTCTTCGCCAAGTCCGCCTTTGCCAAGCCCGCCTTCGCCAAGGCTACGGCGGACACCCGCGCACCAGGCCTTGCCCGCCGAAGCGCGCTTCGCGAAGGCGGGTGGTGCCGGCGGAGGGATTTGAACCCCCGACCACCCGCTTACGAAGCGGATGCTCTACCGCTGAGCTACGCCGGCTAGGCGCCTTTAAAGCGCGCGCCACTAGTATCGGCGCGCGCCCGGAATGGCAATACGCCCGGCGGATTAACGGAATAGCTGCATGAAGCGTTGCCAGGGCGCCCGCGGCGGCGGCGCATTGGTTTCCGGCACCGGATCGTTCTCCAGCCCCGAATCCGGCCCCGGATCGTCGGGAGCGTGCACCAGCGGAATCACCGGCTCGACCGGCTTTCCCTTGGTTTCCGGTTTGGCTTCCGATTTGACCGTCGATTTCGCCGGCTTGATCCGCGGCGGTTCCGCCTCGGCTTGCTGCATAGGCGCTACCGGCGGCGCGGGCGGCGCCACCGCGACGGCCTCGGCCGGAGACTTCGGCGGCGGCGGGGCGAGTTCGATCACCGGCCGCGTGACGCCGATTTCGGCCAGCGGCACTTTCCACGTGAAACCGTCGAGCCGCCCGTTCGGCGAAACCGGCATCCAGCGTTCGGACACCACGCCGTCCGCGGTCCAGGCCGGATCGCCGGCAGCGCGTATGGCGCGGCTCATCCATTCGCGCACGCGGCCTTCGTCGCCGTGTTCGGTTTCCTCGATTTGCGCCATCAGGATCGCAAGCCGCCGCGTCGGCGCTGAGAGATAGTGGGCAAGCGCCGCCCGCGCGGTGGCGAATTCGCGCGCATCGAGCGCTGCATGCGCCACGGCCAGCGCGCCTTCGCGTTGACCCGGTACCTCGGCGGCGAGCTTCTGCATGCGCGCGAGGCGCTCGCGCGCCGAATCGCCGAGCCGCAGATCGGCATAAGCCTCGGCGATATCCGGGTGCGGATTGATCGCCCATGCCTTCTCCAGAATCCTGCGCGCCTTGCGCTGCTCGCCCGCTTCCGCCAGCCGCCGGCCGGCGAACGCCGCCGCCGGCACCAGATCGGGCGCGAGCTTCACCGCCTCCAGCACGTCCGCGCGCGCCGCATCGCGGTCGATGGTTTCCAGCGCCAGCGCGCGAGCGGTGAGCAGGACGGCGCGCTTGCGCCGATAGTCGGCTTTCTCCAGCGCGCCCTTCATGCGATCGAGCGCTTCGAGCGCGCCGGCCCAGTCGGCGGCGGCGCAGCGATAGTCGAGCACGGCCTGCCCGGCCCAGACCGGCGCCGGCGACGCCTTGCCCGCCTCCTCGGCGGCGAGCCGCGCCGCCTGCCCGTCGTCGTGCCGCTGTGCCTCGATATAGAGCCCGCGCAAGCCGAGCAGCTTGGTGTCATCGCGGCGAGTCATTTCGCGGAAGGCGCGCTCGGCGCCGGTGCGGTCGCCGGCCATCTGCGCGGATTGTGCGCTGAGCAGCAGCGCCAGCGGATCGCCCGGCGAGAGCCGCGCCGCTTCGTCTGCGGACCTGCGCGCGGCGCGCAGATCGCCGGCGCCGATCGCGATCAATCCGCGCGAGATGGCGAGGTAGCCTTTCATGGCGCGGCGGTGGCGAAAGAACAACGACACTTGTTCGGGCGAACGCACAATGCCGCGCACGATCGCCCAC
>JBOHII010000104.1:0-5659 GCA_050725955.1 Pseudolabrys sp.
GAGCAGACCGTGCGGGCCATGGAGGCGATCAAGTCGATCCTCGATCATACCGGCGCGGACTGGCGCGACGTGGTGAAGGTGACGAAGTATCTCACCGACTTCCGCGACGCCGATGCCATGCATGAGACCATGGCCAAATATTTCGGCGATTGGCGGCCGGCCTCGACCACGGTGTGCATCAATCAGCTGTCGTCGCCCGGCGCGCGCATCGAGCTCGACATGATCGTGGCGCTGCCCAAGAAGGCGTAACGCTCAGCGAAGGTGTTCCCTTAGCCAATCCGCGCTCTGCGAACGCCAGCGGTAGGCGCGGTTGGTGGCGATGTGGTTGCCGTCCTCGACGATCATCAGTTCCACCGGCCCCTTCACCTCGCGCGCCAGCCGCTCGGCATCGGCGGCCGGCACCAGGCGGTCGAGCCGTCCGTTGACGATGTAGATCGGCACCGTGATGTTCTGCGCCACGCCGACCATCGATAGCTTGGAGATGTTCTTGACCGCTTCGGCGTCCGAGGCCGCATGCGAGCGCGAACGGATCGCCTCGCGTGTGAGCTGCGGCAGCGTGTCCCAGGCCTTGGAGAACTCGAACGGCCCGCCGAGCGAGATGCAGGCCTTGATGCGTTTTTCGAATGCGGTGGCACGCGGCGCATAGTAGCCGCCGAGGCTGACGCCCCACATGCCGATGCGCGTGGTGTCGAGATCGCGCCGCGTCTCCACGTAGTCGAGCACGGCGTGAACCGGCACCTCGTAGTCGCCGCGGATGGCGAAATCGTATTGCCCTTCACCCTGCCCGGGACCTTCGAACACCAGCGTGGCGATGCCGCGCGCGAGGAACGGCACCTCATAGGCATCGGTCTCCTCCTTGGTCGAATCGAGACCGACCGCCATGACCACCACCGGCGGCCTGTCAATGCCCTTCGGCTTGCGCAGGATGCCGGCGAGAGTCTTGCCTTCATACGGGATATCGACGCGTTCGCCCGGCGGATCGAGATAGGGCAGCGCCGCCTGGCGGCAGGCGATCTGCTTCTTGTGCGCGGCCTTCATCTGCGCCTGGTCGCGGGTGAACAGGAACGAGGCGAAATGATAGTAGACGCCGGCGCGCTGCAGGCATTCGCCGGCGGTGAGGAAATGTTTCTTCGCCAGCGCGTCGCGGCCAAGCTGCTCGTGATGCGCCGCGCGCGCCGACCAGGCGCGGCACCAGTCATCGTAGGAGGTGAGCGAGCCGGTCACTTCCTCGAAGTCGGTCAGCACCACACCGTTGGCCATAAAACGCGGGCCCCAATGCGCGATCGCGGCCTTGACGATAGGGTCGGAAGACATGCGGAATTTCCCTGGATGAATCAGTCGGTCTTTTCGTCGCGGCGGTACCACGGCATGAAGCGGCGCGTGCTCCAATTCACCAGCAGTTCGAAGCCGACGCCGAAAGCGGCGAGCAGCAGCACGCCGACGAAGGCCTGGTTGTGACGGTAGGAGCGCGAGTTGTAGAGAATGTAATAGCCGAGCCCGCCGATCGACAGGAAGAATTCCGCCACCACCGCGCCGATCAGCGCGCGTCCGGCGGCCAGCCGAAAGCCGGCCAGCAGGTAGGGCATCGACGCCGGCAAGACGATCTCGCCCAGCATGCGCAGCCGGCCGGAGCGGAACGAGCGCGCCACTTCGAGAAATTCGCGCGGCACCGAGCGCGCGCCGTCGGCCACATTGATGATGATGGAGAAGATGGCGGCGAAGACGATGGTGGCGATGCGGGTTGTCCCGGAATAGCCGAACCACAACGAGAACAGCGGCAGCACCACGATCATCGGCATGGCGTAGAAACTGTTGATGTAATGGCGGAAACCGCGTTCGACCGCAGGGCTGCGGCCCATCAGCAGGCCGATGATGGTGCCGAACACCAAGGCGATGACGAGGCCCTCGGCCACCGCCGCCAAGGTTGCGGCCGTGGCGGCCTGGAAGGCCGGATCGGCGATCACGTGCGGGATCGCCATCGCCACCGTGGTCGGCTTCGCCACATAGGACGGCGCATAGGCCCGCACCACCAGTTCCCAAGTCAGCAGGATGATGAGCCCGGTGATGAAGCGCGGCAGGAAGGTGCCGTACCAGCGACTGGCTGCAACGGCGGGCTTTGCCGACGCGGCGGCCGGAGCGGAGACGCCGATGGTGGATTCGGTCATCGCTTGTCTTCCTGGCGCATGATCTTTTCCGCGAACCGGCGTGCATCCCCTGTCGGGATCGCGGACACGCTTTTCGCGATCATGCGCTACTGTCTCCAGCGTGCGAAGTGGCGTTCGATCTTGAGGCCGAGCCGCATCAGCCCGACGCCGATCAGCGCGATCACCAGGATCGAGGCGAACACACCGGCGGTGTCGAAATTCTGCGAGGCGGCCATGATGAGCTGGCCAAGGCCGGTGGCGCTCAGAAAGAATTCCGCCGCGATCATGCCGACCAGTGCGCGGCCGATCGCCTGGCGAACGCCGGTCATCGCGTAGGGCAGGGTGTATGGCAGCATGACTTCGCGCCACAGCGCCCATTCGTTGGAGCGGAACGATTTCGCCACTTCGATCATCTCGGGCTTGATGCTGCGCGCGCCCTCCACGGTGTTGTAGATCACCGGGAACACCGCGAACAGGAACACCACCAGCACCTTCGGCGCGAAGCCGAAGCCCATCATCGACAGGATGAACGGGATCAAAGCAACCAGCGGCGTCGCGTAGATGATCATGATGTAGGGTTCGATGCCGATGCGCAACACGCGCACGCGCGCCAGCAGCATGCCGAGCGGCATGCCGACGATGAGCGCAAGGATGAAGCCGCTGAGGAAAAGTTGCGCCGAATCGAGAAACTGGTGGATGAATTCGCCGCTGCGTATCAGTTGCCAGAGCTGCACGACGGTCGTGGAGAACGGCACCATGAAGGCCTGGCTGGTCGAGCGGCCGGCGATCTCCCAAATGGCGATGCTGACGACAAGGCTGATCCAGAACGGCGCGTTGCGGCGGATGTAGGTTGAGAACATGTGCTTTCTATGCGTCGTCATTCCGGGGCGCGAGCACTTGCCCGCGAACCCGGAATCCAGAAACTAACTCCGTGCCTGCATCTGGATTCCGGGTCCGGCGCTTCACGCCGTCCCGGAATGACAAATGTCACTTCACCATCGCGTTGGCGTCTTTCCAGACGCTGGTGTCGACTAGTTGTTCGTAGGTCACCGGCTGCTTGTCGGGTTTGATGGCGCCGATTTTCTTCATCAGCTTGGCAGTGGCCTCGAGCTTGTTGCGCGGCAGGCCGTCGTCGTGCTGCGCCCAGAAGTTGATGGCGAGGAATTGCTCGAGCGCGGCTTTGGCGACTGCCTTACTATGGCCGGTAGCCATGCATTCCTCGGCGACCGTGTCTACATTCTTGGGGTCGGCCATGAAATGCGCCGCATCGATCATACCGGCGACCGCCCGCACATAGGCGTCGCGGTTGGCGGCAAGCTTGTCCTTGCGCACCACCATCATCAGGTAGTGGCTGGTCGGGCTGGTTTCCTTCAGCCGCTGGAGAATTTCAAGATTTTTGCCCTGCACTTTGATCTCGGCCATGTCGTCAAGATGCAACACGCCGTATTGCAAGCGGCCGGCGATCATCGCTTGCGCGGTGCCGCCGCCGAGCGCGACCTGTTTGACGTCGGCGATTGTCACACCGGGGCAGGCGGCGAGCATCGAGCGCAGCGCCACCGAACGGGCGCCGCCGACCGAGTCGACGCCGACTTCCTGGCCCTTGATGTCCTGGCACTTCTTGCCCTTCTCGGTGGTACCGATGACCCAGTCCGGGTTCGGCATGCCGAACACTGCGACCAGCGGCACGCCGGCATTGGAAATCTGATTGATCACCGGCGGGGTCGGCGACCAGGAGAAATCAGCGTCGCCGGCGACCACGGCGCGCGCCGCCGCGGTGCCGTTGTCGAACGGGCGAATATTGACCTCGACGCCGTACTTCTTGAAGAAGCCCTGCTTGACGGCGATATAATTGAGCATCACGGAAAAGATCGGCGGAATGCCTGGCAGCGCGGCGGTGAGTTTCTTGTCCTGCGCCGCCGCGGGGCCGGTCGGCGCGGTCAGCAAGGCACAAAGCAGGCCGAGGCCGGCCAGCAGATTTGCCGTTTTACGGAACATTGAATCCTCCCTATTTCGTTGACGGTTTTTGGGCTCAGCGTTCGAGTTGGAATTCGGCTTCGCGCGCTTCCCGCATCAGCGTGTTCCACACCCGCTCGCGCAGTTCGGCGAAGCGCGGCTCACTCAACGTCGCCCGGGTGCGCGGATTTGGCAGGTCGATGTCGATGGTTTCGTGGATGCTCGAAGGCCTGCCCTTGAGCACGATCACCCGGTGGCCGAGCAGCACCGCTTCCTCGATCGAATGGGTGACGAAGATCATGGCGGTGGGCCGCTCGTCCCAAATGCGCAAGAGTTCGAATTGCAGGATTTCACGCGTCTGCGCGTCGACCGCGGCGAACGGTTCGTCCATCAGCAGCACATTCGGCTCGACGGCGAGCGCGCGCGCCAATCCACAGCGCTGCTGCATGCCGCCGGACATCTGATAGGGGAACGCGGCCTCGAAGCCGCCGAGGCCGACCAGCTTGATGAACTCCGGCACCTTGCGCTCGATCTCCGCCTTCGGCGCCCCGGCCATGCGCAGGCCGTAGGCGACGTTGTCGTGCACCGTCTTCCACGGAAACAGGCCGAAATGCTGGAACACCATGGCGACGCCGGCGATCGGCTCTTCGACGCGCTCGCGGCCGACCCAGATCTCGCCGGCATCGTGCGGCAGCAGGCCGTCGATGCAGCGCAGCAGCGTAGTCTTGCCGCAGCCGGACGGGCCGACCACGGCGACGATCTCACGTTCGGCCACATCGAAACTGATGTCGCGGAATACCTCGAGCGTGCCGTAGCGTTTGGCGAGATTCTTGACCCGAATGCGGGGCTCGCCGGTGACGCTCTTCGAAACGGACGGGCGGATGGCGGAAGTCACCGTTGGTTGACTGGTCACTCGGCGGCCTGTGTCGTGGGTTTGCTGCTGATCTTGGCCCAATAGTCGGCGGCCTGCTTGGAACGTTGCAGCGCTTCCGCCGTCTCGAAGCCGGGCGCCATCGAGCCGTCGGTCCCGGCGAGTATCTGGTGGTGCTCGATATTCAAGGTGCGCAACCAGCGCTGCTGGCCCATGGTGATGGCGACAAAATAACCGATTTCGACGAGTTCCGGCTCACCGAAATATTTATGCAGCCGCGCCCAGAAGGCATCGTCGGTGGGCAGATCCCAGGTGATCGCTTCGGCATAGGCCAGCGCGGCCTTTTGTCGCTCGTCGTAACGCGGCGAACTCTCGAAATTGATCAGCTCGGCGTAGTCGGCTTCCATGAGGCCGGCTGTGGCTGCCTTGATCGAACGCTGGTTCCCGCAGAACTCGCACAGCACCGAGCGCGAAACGTAGATGCGGCACAGCTCCTTGATGTTGTGATCGGCGACGCCATTCTTGAAGACGTCGCGCCAAGTATTGGCGAACGACCAGAAGGTTGCCGGCACATGGGCGCGGATCGCCTGGCTTTCCGGCCGCGGCGTGCCCTCGCGCGCGCAACGCTCGAATTCGGCGATCATGGCAGGGTCGGTGATCGCCGACGGATCGACATAGCTAATGCGCGGTT
>JBOHII010000105.1:0-4824 GCA_050725955.1 Pseudolabrys sp.
ACCTTTATCTCGGCGCCGCCTTCGACGGGTCGCGCCTCAACAAGCTCCACGCCGAAGATCTCGATCATGACGGCATCGTCGCCGCGCTTGATCCCATCTTCGCGGCTTCCGCCGCGGGAAGGCAGAAGGGTGAGCGCTTCGGCGACTTTTGCATTCGCTCCGGCGTGGTCGCGCCAACCGGCAACGGCCGCGATTTCCACGCGCATGTCGACGCCAAAGCCGGGCGGCCGTAGTCGTGAATCGCGGACGGCAGGCCGTGCCCAGACATTCGACGGGCAGTGCCGCTTTGCGAGGCAAACGTCCGAATGGGATTTCCCTGTGGATAATTAATTCAAATATATCAGTTGCTTCCGATCTGGCACGGTCTTTGCTGCTTTGCAGCAATATTGGCAATGCGGCCGGCCGGATCTCGCTGCACTCCGATCTCGGCGACCGTCAATTCAGGGAGTCGAGAAATGGATTACGTGAAGCCCGTCGACGTCGCCAAGGCCATGGTCGAGGCCGGGCGCAACAAATTGAAATTATCGCCGGTCGACCTCGTCATTCGCGGAGCACTCGCCGGTTCGATCCTGGCGGCGGCAACGAGCCTCGCCATCACCGGCGCGGTGCAGACCGGCCAGCCGCTGGTCGGCGCCCTCATATTCCCCGTCGGCTTGATCCTCATCGTGTTGCTCGGGCTCGATCTGGTCACCGGCGCCTTCGGCCTGGTGCCGCTGCCCTGGATGGAACGCGATGCCACCGCGCCGAGCATGCTCGCCAATTTCGCCTGGATCTTCCTCGGCAACATGATCGGCAGTGTGGCCTATGGCGCGCTGCTGGCGATCGCGCTGTCCAATTTCGGCACATTGGCGCCGGCCGGCGTTGCCGCCAAGATCATCGCCATCGCGCAAGCCAAGACCACCGGCTACGAAGCGATCGGCTTTGCCGGCATGGTCACGGTCTTCGTCAAGGCGATGCTGTGCAACTGGATGGTCTGTCTCGCCGTCGTCGCGGCGATGACCACCAATTCGACCATCGGCAAAATTGCTTGCGCCTATATGCCGGTGTTCATCTTCTTTGCGCAGGGTTTCGAGCACACCGTGGTGAACATGTTCATCATCCCGACCGGCATGATGATGGGCGCCAAGGTCACCGTCGCGCAGTGGTGGCTGTGGAACCAGATTCCAGTGACCATCGGCAACCTGGTCGGCGGCTTCATCTTCACCGGTCTGGCGATCTACATCACGCACAAGCCGGGCAAGGCGGCGGCCCCGCTGACGATGCCCTCCCAGGTGCCGGCGGAATGACGAGCGAAGCCGGCGTCGATCTCAAGCCGGCGGGCGAGGCGGCGGCTGGCGACTTCGAGCCCGAACAGAAGCGCTATCTGGAGGGCTTTGCCGCCGGCTTGCAGATCGCCCGCACGGCGAAAGGCCTCGCAGGCTCGGCCGCGGGGCCGGCGGGGGCGGTTGCCGCCCCCGCGCCGGAGCCGGTCGGGCCCGAAGCCGCCGCGCTGAAAGCGCAAGACCGCGTGCTCAAGGCCGGCGGCAAGCTGTCGGATCCCGAGAAATTCAAACGCGAGCAGCATCCGTTCGACACCTACGAGCGGCTGAAGGCGCACGCCGCCAAGAACGAATATCCCAAGCCCGCGGACAATTTCCGCTGGCGTTTCTTCGGCCTGTTTTACGTCGCGCCGAACCAGAACTCTTTCATGTGCCGGTTGCGAATGCCGAACGGCATTCTTAATGCGCTGCAGTTCGCCGGCGTCGCCGATCTGGCCGAGCGTTATGGCGGCGGCTATGCGCATGTGACGACGCGCGCCAACCTGCAGGTGCGCGAGATCGAGGCCAAGAACGCGGTCGCCATGATCGAGGCGGTGCAGGATCTCGGCCTTTGCTCGCGCGGCTCCGGCGCCGACAACATCCGCAATGTTACCGGCACGCCGACCGCCGGCATCGACCCGCAGGAACTGATCGACACGCGGCCTTATACGCGCGAATGGCACTTCCACATTCTCAACGACCGCTCGCTGTACGGGCTGCCGCGCAAGTTCAACGTCGGCTTCGACGGCGCCGGCATTATCCCCGTGCTGGAGGATACCAACGACATCGGCTTCCAGGCCGTGCAGGTGACCGACGGCTTCGGGCTCGAACCCGGCGTCTGGTTCCGGCTTTGCCTCGGCGGGCTCACCGGGCACCGCAGCTTTGCCGGCGATACCGGCGTGCTGGTGAGGCCCGCCGACGCCACGCTCGCTGCTGACGCGGTGGTGCGCGTGTTCATCGACCATGGCGACCGTTCGGACCGCACTAAGGCGCGGCTGAAATACGTATTGGAAAAGTTCGGGGTGGAAAAGTTTCTCGGCCTGATGGAGGAAAAACTCGGCCGCAAGCTCGACCGCGCGGTCGCCGGCGCGCTTGCCGCGCGGCCGCCGTTCTCGCGCACGGCGCATCTCGGCATTCATCCGCAGAAGCAAGCGGGCCACAACTGGATCGGCGTCGTGGTGCCGGTCGGACGGCTGACGGTCGCGCAGATGAAGGGCCTGGCCGATATCGCGCGCGAGATCGGCGATAGCGACATCCGCCTCACGGTTTGGCAGAACCTGCTGATCTCCGGCGTACCGACGGGGAGGCTCGACGAGGCGCAGGCGCGCATCGAAGGGCTTGGCTTGGCAATCGAGACCAACGCGATCCGCGCCGGCCTCGTCGCCTGTACCGGCAACACGGGCTGCAAGTTCGCCGCCTCCGACACCAAGCGCCATGCCGAGGAGATCGCGCGCTGGTGCGAGACGCGCGTGGCGCTCGATACGCCGGTGAATATCCATCTCACCGGGTGCCATCATTCCTGCGCGCAGCATTTCGTCTCCGAGATCGGGTTGCTCGCCTGCAAAGTGCAGGAGAATGAGGACGCCGACCCAATCGAGGGCTATCACGTGCTGATCGGCGGCGGGTTCGGGCCCTACGCCGCGCTCGGCCGCGAGCTTTATCGCGACGTCAAGGCGGGAGATGCGCCGGCAACGATCGAGCGCGTGCTCAAGACCTATCTGATGCATCGGCAGTCGCCGCAGGAAAGCTTCATCGACTTCGCCCGCCGGCATGAAATCGACGCGCTCAAGTCCATGGTCGAGCTGGAGGCGGCGGAATGAGCATCACACCGCGCATCCCCTCGCTGATCCCGGAATCGGCGCCGTTCACGCCGGAGCAGCGCACCTGGCTCAACGGGTTGTTCGCCGGCATGATCTCGCTCGACGACAGCGTGACGCCGCTGTCGAACGCGGAAGCGGCGAAACTTCTGCCCGGCGTCGTGCCGGCGCCCGCGGAGGAAGACGACGGCGCGCCCTGGCACGACCCGGCGATGCCGCTGCCCGACCGCATGAAGCTCGCCGAGGGCAAGCCGCTGCCGCGGCGAATGATGGCGGCGATGGCGCAGCAGGATTGCTCGCAGTGCGGCTATAACTGCAAGGACTACGCCGACGCGCTGTCCACCAAGAAGGAAATGCGGCTGAACCTGTGCGTGCCGGGCGGCAAGGAAACCGCCCGCATGCTGAAGAACCTTTACGCCGAGCTCGGCGTTGCGGCGCCCGCGACGCAGATGGAAGTAGCCCCCGCGCCGGTTTCCGCGCCGGGGCGCTCACGCGACAACCCGGTCACCGCGACCTTCCTGTCGCGCCGCCGGCCGAACAAGGAAGGCTCGGAAAAGGAAACCTGGCACATCGAGTTCGATCTTGCCGAAAGCGGGCTCGACTACGTGGTTGGCGACAGTTTCGGCGTCTATCCGGCCAACGATGCCGCCTTGGTCGAGGCGGTGATAGCCGCGCTCGACGCGCCGCCGGATTTTCCCATCGGCGGCCGTACGCTGCGCGAGGTGCTCACCGACGGCGTCTCGCTGTCGCCGGCGCCGGACATGCTGTTCCAACTTATTTCTTACCTCACCGGCGGCGAGCGGAAGAAGAAGGCAAAGGCGCTCGGCGAGGGCCAAGACCCGGACGGCGACGCCGCAACGCTCGATGTGCTGGCGGCTTTGCAGAAGTTTTCCGGCATGCGGCCAGACCCGGAGGCCTTCATCGAGGCGCTCGATGCCTTACAGCCGCGCGTCTATTCGATTTCCTCCTCGCTCAAATGCAATCCGGGGCGCGTCTCGCTCACCGTCGACGCAGTGCGCTATCAGGTGGACCAGCGCACCCGGCTTGGCGTCGCCTCGACCTTCCTTGCCGGGCGCGTCAATCCCGGCGACAAGATCAGGGTCTATGTGCAGAAGGCGCAGCACTTCGCGCTGCCAACCGATCCGGCAAAGCCGATCATCATGATCGGGCCCGGCACGGGGCTCGCGCCGTTTCGCGCCTTCCTGCAGGAGCGGCAGGCGACCGAGGCGCCCGGCCCCAACTGGCTTTATTTTGGCCATCAGCGCAGCGATTACGATTTCTTCTATGAGGACGAGCTCAAGGCGATGCGGTCGTCCGGATTGCTGACGCGGCTCACGCTCGCCTGGTCGCGCGATGGCGCGGAAAAAATATACGTGCAACACCGCATGCGCGACGATGGACGCGATCTCTGGGAATGGCTCACGCACGGCGCGCATATCTACGTTTGCGGCGACGCACTGCACATGGCCAAGGACGTCGAGCGCGCGCTGATCGACGTCGTTGCCGAGCACGGCAAGCGCAGCCCCGAGGATGCCGCACGATATGTTGCGGAGTTGAAGAAGAACGACCGCTATCAAGCGGATGTCTATTAGAGGAAAGATGCCGTGGACCTGATACGCAAACCTTCCGAAGCGCGTTCGGGAAAGATGGCCCCGCTTTCTCGGCTGCCGGTGTTTCTCTCGCTCGAGGGAAAACGCGCGGTGCTGGCC
>JBOHII010000106.1:0-6214 GCA_050725955.1 Pseudolabrys sp.
CGAGGAAGGCAACGTCCTGGCGGAGGACGAGCAGTGGGCCAAGCTGCGGCTTGTCGTCGAAGTCGCCGACGAAGTGTGGGGGCGCTGAGCGCGCGGCTCAGCGCACCGCGATATCCAGGTCCACATAGACGGGCACGTGGTCGGACGGCTTGTCCCAGGAACGCACATGGCGAGCGATACCGGCGTCCATGAGCCGATCGGCGGCCTGCGGCGACAGTAACAGGTGGTCGATGCGGATGCCGTCGTCTTTCGCCCAGGCGCCGGCCTGGTAGTCCCAGAAGGTGTAGAGGTCGCGCCTATCGCTGACGGCGCGGACCGCGTCGCTGAGGCCGAGGTTGGTGAGGGCGCGGAACTTCTCTCGCGTTTCCGGCAGGAACAGCGCGTCCTTCACCCAGGCTTCCGGGCGCTTGGCGTCGGCCGAGGTCGGGATGACGTTATAGTCGCCCGCCAAAACAAGCGGTTCTTCCAGCGCCATCCGCTCACGTGAAAATGCAATAAGCCGGTCCATCCATTTGAGCTTATACGTATATTTATCGCCAGGGGCGGGGTTGCCATTGGGCAAATAGAGGCTCACCACCCGCACCACGCCGTTTTTTACGCTGACAAGGGTCTCCAGAAAGCGGGCCTGCACATCGCCGTCGCCGCCATCGAGCCCGGACTTCACCTCGTCGAACGGCAGTTTGGAGAGCAAAGCCACGCCGTTGAAGGCTTTCTGGCCATGCACGGCGACGTTGTAGCCGAGGTTGGCAAACGCCTCACGCGGGAAGGCCTCGTCCACGCATTTGATTTCCTGCAAGCAAACGATGTCCGGATCGCGTTCCTTGAGCCAAGCCAACATGTTGTCCAGCCGCTGGCGGATCGAATTGACGTTCCAGGTGGCGATGCGCATCGCTCGGCTCCGGCGGGCAAGCCTGGACTAGACCAGGGCTTGGTGTGTTTACCAGAGAGCCGCAGGGATGTGCACGTAGCGGCGTTTATATGCTAGAAGGTCGCCAACGCGGCCCCTTGGACATAGTGGGAACAGAGTTTTCCGCGGAATTAGGGAGCGCCTGGGCACAGCCCCGACAGCCCGGGCCGACAATCGCCGATGACGAAGCGAAAGTGGCTATTTGGGGTGGCGGCGCTCGCCCTGATTGGCATTGCCTTGCTCGTCCGCGGCTTGTGGACCAGCGATGGCGCGGCGCGTTCGCAGGCGCGGGCCCGCGTGGTTCAGGTGGAAGTTGCCACGGCCGAGCGCAAAGTGGTGCCAGTGCGCATTCAATCGCTGGGCAGCGTAACACCCATTGCGAGCGTCGGCATCAAGGCCCGGGTCGATACCGCGATAACGGCCGTCCATTTTGCCGACGGTGCGGAAGTGAAGAAAGGCGACTTGCTCTTCACACTCGATGGCCGCGCCATCGAAGCGCAGATCGCGCAAACCCAAGGCGCCATTGCGCGCGACAAGGCGCAGCTTGATGGCGCCGAACGTGACGTGCGGCGTTACACCGACCTGGTCGCCAAGAGCGCCACCCCGGTGGTCAACCTCGACAACGCCAAGACGCAGGCCGACGTCTACCGCGCGGCCATCAAATCGGATCAGGGTTTACTGGACAATCTGAAAGTCCAGTTGAGTTATTGCACCATTACCGCGGCGATCGACGGGCGCATCAGCGCGGCGGCGGTGAAAGTCGGCAATTTCGTGCGCCAGGCCGACACCTCGCCGATGGCGACGATAAACCAGATGGCGCCGGTCTATGTCAGCTTCACAGTGCCGCAGAAGATCCTGCCGGAAATTCGTCAGGCGCTGAGCGCGCAAACCGCCACCATCGACGCGATCGTTCCCGGCGACAAGAAGCATGCCACCGGCAAGGTCACCATGATCGAGAATACCGTCGACCCGGCGACCGGCATGGCGACCATCCGCGCCACCATGCCCAACGAGGACGAAGTGCTTTGGCCGGGCACACTGGTGACCGCCGAATTGACGTTGCGGGAAGAGCAGGCGGTGGTGGTGCCGACCGCGGCCGTTCAGGTGAGCCAGACCGGTAATTTCGTGTTCGTGATCAACAACAACGTCGCCAAGGTGCAGCCGGTCAAGGTCGAGCGCGCCGTCGGCGATGTTACGGTGATTTCGTCCGGGCTGTCGGGCGGCGAAACCGTTGCCACCGACGGCCAGTTGCTGCTGTCAAGCGGCACCCGGGTCAATGTGCGTCCCGCAAAAGTCGCCGGCTCCTGATTCATGAACCTGTCCGAAACCTGCATCCGCCGCCCGGTCCTAACGACGTTGATGACTGCGTCGCTGATCGTTTTCGGCGCCTTCGCCTACCGGCTGTTGCCGGTGGCGGCGCTGCCCGCGGTCGATTTCCCGACCATCCAGATCACGGCGCTGCTGCCCGGTGCGAGCCCCGAAACGATGGCGGCCTCGGTTGCCTCGCCGATCGAGCGGCAGTTGACGACCATCTCCGGCATCTCGGCGATGAATTCATCGTCCGCGCTCGGCCAGACGCAGATAACCATCCAGTTTGATCTCGGCCGCAACATCGACGGTGCCGCGCTCGACGTGCAGACCGCGCTCGCCACCGCCGCGCGCCGCCTGCCGGTGGAAATGACCACGCCGCCCTATTTCCGCAAGGTCAATCCCGGCGACTTCCCCGTGCTGTATCTCAGCATGCGCTCCGACACGCTGCCGCTGTCGACGATCGACGACTATGCCGAGACGGTGCTGGCGCCACAGATTTCGCAACTGCCCGGCATTGCCCAGGTGCTGGTCTATGGCGCGCAGAAATTTGCCGTGCGCGTTCAGGTCAATCCGGTGGCGGCGGCGGCACGCAATATCTCACTCTCCGACGTCGCCACCGTGGTCGCCAAGGCCAATTCCTCGACGCCGGTTGGCACTCTCACCGGCAAGGATCGCAACGTCACGCTGCTCGCCACCAGCGCCATGCGCCACGCCGCGGACTATCGCGACGTGGTGGTGGCCTATCGCAACGGCGCGCCGATCAAGCTCAATCAGATCGCGCACGTGATCGACAGCGTCGAGAACGACCAGGTCGCCACCTGGTATAATGACGCACGCGCCATCGTGCTGGCGATCCAGCGCCAGCCCGACGCCAACACCGTCGAGGTCGTCGACATGGTGCGCGGCAAGCTGCCGCAATTGCGCGCGCAGGTGCCGCCGTCGATCTCGATGGCGCCGCTGTTCGACCGCTCGCTCTCGATCCGCGCGGCCGTTTCCAATGTGCAGGAGACGCTGGCGATCGCGATTTCGCTCGTCATCATGGTGATCTTCCTGTTCCTGCGGAAGGTCTCGGCCACCATCATCCCGGCGCTGGCCGTGCCGGTGTCGCTGGTCGGCACGTGCGCGGCGATGTATGCCTTCGGCTTCTCCATCAACAACATGACGCTGCTGGCGCTCACGCTGTCGGTCGGCTTCGTGGTCGACGACGCCATCGTAATGCTGGAAAACATCGTGCGCCATATCGAGGGCGGCATGCGCCCCTTCGAGGCGGCGCTGAAAGGCTCGCGCGAAATCGGTTTCACCATCGTGTCGATCACCTTCTCGCTGATCGCGGTGTTCATCCCGGTGCTGCTGATGGGCGGCATGGTCGGGCGCGTGTTCCGCGAATTCGCGGTGACCATCGCGGTGGCTATCATCACCTCCGGCTTTGTGTCGCTGACGCTCACACCAATGCTGTGCGCGCGTGTGCTCAAATCGCATCATCCGGGCGAGGAGGAGAAGCAGAATTTCATTTTGCGCGGCTTCGAGCGCCTGTTCGAGCGCATGATCGCGGGCTACCGGTGGTCGCTCGACCTCGTGCTCGCCTACAAGTCGATCATGCTGATGATCACGCTTGCAACGATCGCCGGCACCATCTGGCTGTATATCATCGTGCCAAAGGGCTTCTTCCCGAGCGAGGACACCGGCTACGTACTCGCCATCACCGAGGGCAATACCGATATCGGCTTCGACGCGATGGTCGAGCGCCAGCGTAAGGTCGCCGATGTTATCCGCCGGGATCCGGCGGTGGATTATGTGAATTCGACGGTCGGCGCCGGCGGCCCCAATTCGCTGCCCAATAGCGGGCGCATGCTGGTTGCGCTCAAGCCGCGCGACGAGCGCGGTGCTCTACGCCCCATCCTCACGCGGCTGCGACGCAATGCCAATGTCGTCACCGGCATGGAGGTGTTTTTCCAGCCGATCCAGAACATCAATCTCGGCGGCAAGCTGTCGAAGAGCGAGTATCAATACACGCTGCAATCCAATGACACCGCGGAACTCTATAAGTTGGCGCCGGAACTGCGTAACCGCATCGCGAAAATTCCCGGTCTGTTCGATGTCACCACCGACCTCTACATCAAGAACCCGCAGGTCAGCATCGACGTCGACCGCGAGAAATCGGCGGTCTATGGCGTCAGCGTCGATCAGGTGCGCCAGGAACTCTACAACGCTTTCGGTACGCGACAGGTCGCTACCATCTATACGTCGGCCAACGACTATGAAGTCATCCTGGAAGCAGACCCCGAATACCGCAGCAAACCGAGCGACCTCGGCAACATTTACCTGAAGACGACAAATGGCACCACGGTTCCGCTCTCGGCGGTGACTCGCTTCGTGCCGTCGGTCGGGCCGCTGCAGGTCAACCACCAGGGCCAGCAGCCCTCCGTGACGATTTCTTTCAATCTCGCGCCAAACTTTTCGCTCGGGCAGGCGGTCGATGCGATCCAGAATCTGGAGCGGGAAGAGCGGTTGCCGGCCACCATCACCACCGGCTTCCAAGGCACCGCGCAGGTGTTCCAGGATTCATTGCGCGGGCAGGGCATTTTGATCCTGGCCGCGATTTTCGCGGCTTATGTGGTGCTCGGCATCTTATATGAGAGCTTCATCCACCCGATCACCATCATCTCCGGCCTGCCGTCGGCCGGCATCGGCGCGATATTGACCTTGATGCTGTTCAAGATGGACCTGTCGGTGATCGCCATGATCGGCATCGTCATGCTGGTCGGCATCGTGAAGAAGAACGCCATCATGATGATCGACTTCGCCATCGAACGCCGCCGCGTCGGCCTGTCGGCGGAAGCCGCAATCCGCGAAGCTGCGAGCTTGCGCTTCCGTCCGATCATGATGACGACTTTTGCCGCCATCTTCGGCTCGCTGCCGATCGCGCTAGGCACCGGCGCCGGCGCCGAACTACGCCAGCCGCTCGGCGTTGCCGTGGTCGGCGGGCTCTGCCTGTCGCAGCTGTTGACGCTCTACATCACGCCGGTGATCTATCTCTACCTCGACCGTTTCGACCGCATGCTCAAGCGCCGGCTCGAGCCGCAGCTGGAAGAAGTGCCGGAAGCCCCGCCCGCTGTGGCGGCGGAGTAAGGCAAGGCGTCGACTCAAATCCTGCCGTCGTCCCCGCGAAAGCGGGGACCCAGTAACCCCGGAATGTCGGTGTTTACTGGATCGTCCGCATTCGCGGGCGATGACACTCAGAGCGAAAAGCTGGTGCCGCAGCCGCAGGAGGCGGTGGCCTTCGGGTTTTTCACCTTGAACGAAGCGCCGATCAGGTCCTCGACGAAATCAATCTCTGAACCTGCCATGTAATTGACCGAGACCGGATCGATCAGCACAACGGCACCGCCGCGGGCGATAACGATGTCGTCGTCGGCGCGCGCGGTCTCCACGCCGAATTTATACTGGAAGCCGGAACAGCCGCCGCCTTCCACGGAAACGCGCAGCATGGAGCCTTTCGGCTCGCTCTCGAGAATCTCGCCGATCCGCTGCGCCGCCCGTTCGCTGACTGTAACGCTAGCGTCCATCGTCTTGTCCTTTGGCCTATGCGATAGTTAAGTGCGCCGGACCAGCAGGTCAACGGGCAGGTCAGGGATGGCGATCGAAACTGCGCGCGCGCAAGCCGTTTATGCGGCCGATCCGGCCCTGAGCCGGGGCCGGCGCTGGCCTGAGCCGCCAAGCCCTACTCGCAGCGCCTTCCGGCGAGATTGCGACCGGCTCATCCATTCCACAGCATTCCGGCGGCTGGCGCACAAGACGCAAGTGTTCGTCTATCACGAGGGCGACCATTACCGCACGAGGCTCACCCACACCCTGGAAGTGGCGCAAATCGCCCGCTCGCTGGCGCGCGCACTCGGGCTCGACGAGGACCTCGCCGAGGCGACGGCGCTCGCCCACGATCTCGGCCATCCGCCATTCGGCCATGCCGGCGAGCGTGCGCTTGACGAGGCCATGAGC
>JBOHII010000107.1:0-2610 GCA_050725955.1 Pseudolabrys sp.
TGGCCGCCACTTCTTCGGCGGTAGCGGATTTAGCTGCACGCGTGGCCATTGTTTTGCTCTCTTGTTATCGGTCATTGAACCGCGCATGGAAAACGTCCGCGTGACGCAAAAGTTCCCGATGCAGGGCCATGAAACGAGGTACCATGAAACGGTTTGTCCGGATCTGCGTTGATGTAACCCGTTGACCTTTATTGCGGCCGTTGAATTCACCGATGCGTGAAGGGCTCGCGAAAACGAAACTGTCCCATTCATTGACAGGGCAGGCTATGTCCGTATTCATTGCAAATCCTGATTCACAGCCTGTTGAGCCAAACGCTCGTGTTGGAAACCGGGGCAGGCTGCGAGAGGGCAATGTGAAAGCTGCCGTGGTACGCGACATGTCGGGCGCAGACGAGACCGAACTGGCCAGATTGCAACAGGAATGCCAGCGGCTCGCGGCGCAAGTGAGCGCGCAAGCTTGGGAGCTTAGCTTGCTGCGCGCCCAATTTGCCCGTTACGAGACGGCATTGCGCGGCTCGCAGGTCACGGTTTACACGCAAGATCGCGACCTGCGTTACACCTCGATCAACAATCCTATTTTTGGCCGCGCCATCGACGATATTCTCGGTCGCACCGACGAGGAGATATTGCCGCCGGACGGCGGCACGACCATCATCGCCTTGAAACGCGAAGTGCTCGCGACCGGCCAGCCGAAACGCGCCGAGGTCACGCTCACCGACGGGCCAGACCCGCGCTGGCAAGATTTGCACATCGAACCGCTGCACAACGAAGCGGGCAACGTCGTCGGATTAACCTGCGCGGCGGTCGACGTCACCGAGCGAAAGGAGGGCGAAGCGCATTTGCGCTTGCTGATGCGCGAACTGACCCATCGTTCGAAGAACCTTTTGGCGGTCATCCAGGCGATGGCGCGACAGACCGCCCGTCACGCCGGATCGACCGAGGGATTTCTCAATCGATTTTCAGCAAGATTGCAGGCCTTGGCCGCCTCGCACGATCTCCTAGTGCGCGAAAGCTGGCACGGGGCGTCGTTGCGCGAGCTCATCCAATCGCAAATGACCGCCTATAGCGACAGCGCGGAAGCGCAGGTCGCGTTTGACGGTCCGGCGGTCGCACTCAAGGCGGAAGCGGCGCAAAATCTTGGGCTTGCGCTGCACGAACTCATGGTCAACGCCGTAAAATTCGGCGCCCTTTCGGTACCGGACGGGCGCGTTTCGATCACCTGGGCGCTGCGTGACCAAACGCTTACGCTTGAGTGGCGCGAGCAATTCGGACCGAAGGTGAAAATCAGACGCAAGAAAGGATTCGGCAGCATGGTGATCGAGCGCAATCTTGCCCGCGCGCTCGACGCCAAAGTTGACCTCGATTTTAGTCCTGATGGCCTGCGCTGCCACATCGTCATCCCGTCGAGCCAAATTCTCGCGGCACGCTGAATATTGCAAATGCGGGCGTCTATGGAACTTTTTGTGGCAATTTGCGTTATTGTGCAGCGTCAAAACCAATGGAGATAAACATGCAAAGAGCTGTGAGTGTTCTTGCGGCCTTGGCGGTCGCCGCTGTTGTGGCGTTGCCGGCGTCATCCATGGCGCAGGGCCGGGAGCGGACCAAAGTCGGGACGCTGACCTGCGATATTTCTGGTGGGATTGGCCTCATCATCACTTCAAAGAAAGAATTGTCCTGCATGTTCACGCCGTCTCAGCCGGGACCGCGTGAGGTCTACGTCGGCTCGATCACCAAATTCGGCCTCGACGTCGGCGCCACTGCCGGCGGTGAGATGGTCTGGGCGGTTTATGCGCCGACCACCCGCCGGTTTGGTGCGCTTGCCGGTCATTACGGTGGCGCCACAGCCGAGGCGACGGTCGGCGCCGGCGTCGGCGCCAACGTTCTGGTTGGCGGGTCGAACCGCACCGTGACCCTGCAGCCGATATCGGTGCAAGGGCAAGCCGGCCTCAACCTGGCGGTCGGGGTGGCTGGCCTCGATTTGCGTCCGGCACGCTAAGATAAAGTAGCGCAGTATCTAAACGCAGTGCGGCCGCCCTGGGTTTGAGGGCGGCCGCATCTTATTCGATGCGCGACAGGCGGCCTCACATGCCGTGGCTGGCGTCCTCGACCAAAGAATTGTCGACGTGTTTGCTAACATCGAACGACTTCGGAATCATCTTCAGTTCGGCCAAGGTATCGATATTGCTCTGCAGCGCCTTCTCGTTCACGCGACCTTTAGGATCGTGATAGATGTCCTTGCCGGGCAGCAGTGCCCAGGCGGCGAATGCGCTTTCGGGCCGGTTGGTCAATTCGGCCATAATCTTGAGCACGCGCGGGCGGTTTGCCGGGTCTTCCACGACTTTGATGCCGTGCACGTAGTCGGCGAGAAATTTTACCAGCACGTCGCGATGCGCCTTGATGAAATCCTCCTTGGCGCAAAAGAACAGGAACTGCGTGGTGCCCATGGCGTCCTTCTGCTGGAACAGCGCGCGGAAGCCGCCGTCCTTTTGCGCCTTGGCCCAGAACGGAGCAAGGAAGGCGCCGACCTGGATCTTGTTGGCCTTGGTCATCGCTTCCATGGCGCCGAAACTCGCCTCGATAATGCGCACGTCCTTGTCGGGAGTCAGCCCG
>JBOHII010000108.1:0-4892 GCA_050725955.1 Pseudolabrys sp.
GTCGGCTGCGGCCGATAGACCGGCCGCGGCGGCGCAGCAGCCCGCGCCCCGCTGTTGAACAGGAAGCCGAACAGGCCCCCGCCACTGTAGCCGCCGCCTCCGCCATACATTCCGACCGGCATGCGCACCGGCTTCGACGAGGCGTTCGACGCCCGCTCGATCGCGATGTCGGCGACCTTGCGCTCGCTGCCCTTGAGGATCGCGATCATCCTGGCGTCGCGGCCGTATACGTCCTCGCGCAGTTGCAGCTTACCGTTCTCGTCGACGAACGCGGTCTGGTAGGTCAAGTGGACCCAGACGTTCTTGGGGAAGTTGATGTTGATTTCGCTGCCGCCGAACATTTTCTCCAGCCGTGCCTCGGTGTAGTGCTCCTGCGGCAGCACCAGCGACAACAGTTTTTCGCCGTAGGTGAGGGGGTTCTGAACCCGCATGCAGCCGTGGCTGTAGGCGCGCTTTTCGCGAGCGAACAGGTATTTGTCCGGCGTATCGTGCTGGTACACCAGGAACTTGTTGGGGAAGTTGAATCGGATGCGGCCGAGCGCATTGCCGGCGCCCGGCGGCTGCGAGATGTGGATTGTACCGTCCGGGTCCTGCGTCAGTTTCAGGCCGATGCGATCGAGTGCATCCGGGTCCTGCTGCAGGGCCGGCAGATATTCATTCTCGATGATCGAGGGCGGCACGTTCCAGGTCGGATTGACGGTGATGAATTTCATCTCCGCGCTGACCATCGGCGTCGCCTTGCTGGGCTTCCCGGCCACAATCTTGGCGTGCCAGTAGACCTTGCCGTTATTATAGAGCGTCAAGGAGTAATCCGGCACGTTGACGATCACATGCGGATTGCCGAGGTTGCGCGGCAGCCAGCGCCAGCGTTCCATGTTGACGATGATGGTGTCGATCGGATCGGCGGACGCGCGGTGGGTGGCCTGCTTTTCACCGTTGAGCGCGCGCACGGTATTGGGTCCGACATTGCCGTCGACGTCGATGTCGGCTGCCGTCTGGAACGTCTTCACCGCGTCGCGCACCGCGTCGTCGTATAGCGAATTGTTCTTGTCGCCGTCGACGTTCAATCGCTTGCGCAGCGCGATCACGCGCTGGTCCTTCATGCCCTCGCGCAGGATTTTGCCTTCGGCGATATGCACCGGCTCCGGCTTCTTTTCTTCTGCCGCCTTGGGTGCAGCCGCGCCCTTGCGCAGTTCGGCGAGTTTTTCCTTGAGCGCGGCGAATTCCGGCTGCGGCGGATTGTAGCTGTCGAGCGCCTTGCCGGTGTCCTTGGCGTCGGCGAGCTTGGCCAGCACCTCAGCCGGCTCCGGCGGGACCAGCTTGAATTCGATGTCGGCGCCGACGCGGCTGAAGTGGATGCGGCCGATCTGCGCCTGCCGCGCATAGGTCAGCACGCTGGCGGTGAACCTGAGTTCGTCCTCGGCGAGCGTTTCGGCGGTGACCGCCGATTTGAAATCCGGGGCCGGATAGTCGGTCGGGTCGAGGCCGACGGTGTCGACCTGTTCGAGATAAGCGATCGCGGCCTTGGCGCGCTCGTCGGCGGCTCCGTCGCTCACCCACAGCGGCTTGTAATCGCGCGCGCGGTAAAACGACTGTACGCCTTCGCGGTCGGCCCTGCGGCCGACGATGCGGTCGAATTGTTTGCCGCTGATGAGTTCGCGCAATTGATCGGCGACTGCACTGTCCGCGGTGGCCGACACCGGCGCGGCGGCCGGCGCACTCGCGGCTTTGGCGGGTTCGGCTGTCGGAGCGGCGGCGTCCTGCTTCGGCTCGGTCTTGCTGGCGTCGGCTGGCGCGGCGGCATCCTGCTTCGGCTCAGTCTTGTTGGCGTCGGCTGGCGCGGCGGCGTCCTGCTTCGGCTCGGTCTTGTTGGCGTTGGCCGGCGCGGCGGGACTGCTCGCGACATCGTTTAGTGGCTGCGGTGCCGAAGGCGTACCCGGTATCGGCACCACTACCCCGGCGTCTTTGTCGGATTGCTGCGCCATGACGCCGTGGCTTGCCAATACGAGCACCAGCCCGAGGGCGGTCGAAGCCAGCAGACTGTTAAAACGGGGGCTTTTCACCAGACTGTCTCCTAAAGACTGTACAGGGGGCCGAGGCCCCCCAATTCAACGGCTATCCTAACCTATAGTCCTGCGTTAGTTACGCTTTTCCCAACATTCCCGGGCGAAACAGCGCCCAACTGTGGCTATTTTGCACGGGGGTGGCGAAATTTCCGATTTCGCAGGCGATTCTGCTCTCACTTTAGCAATAGCCTACTGCAACGGCGGGGTGTACGGCCGGTTCCGAGCGCGGTTTTCATGAGTTTTCCCCGATGACTTGTTTGTGATGGCGCGACCGCCGGCTCGCGCAAGTTAGGACCGGCGCGTGACGGCGGAACGACGTAAGCCGTTTCGCACCCGATGAGGCCAAGCATGCTGTCTCGCTGGGTTCGGCGACGTGCGAGAAAAAACCGGACCCCGCGAGGGGCCCGGTTTCAGTTGCCGGTGTGGGGACCGGCAATCTTCCAGAGGGGAACATGCTGCGCACCAGCGATTCTGGGAGGATACATCCGGCGCCACAGCTGACCCCACTATGCGAAGCGCGACTGCTCGCGGCAACGCCAACCGTCGCATGACTGCCATGCCGAATCGCCAAGCGCCACGCGCGCTTTTTTTGCCGCGGTGAAAACTCAAATCAGAAATGCCAGCGCTGCGCGTTGGCGACCAGGAAGTCGCGGAATACTTGGATGCGGGCGACCGCCTTGAGTTCTTCCGGATAGACAAAAAAGGCATCGAGCGCGATCGTATCGGCTTCGCCGAGCAACTGCACCAGCCCGCCGTTTTCCTCCACCAGATAATCCGGCAGCATGGCGATGCCGAGGCCGCGCTGGCATGCGCGCAAGATGCCAAGCACGTTGTTGATGGTCAAATTCGGCTGGCGCGGGCCCTTGCCGTCGCGGCCGACTTCGACCAGCCAACGCCGGTTGGCGAAATGCGCAGGTACGTTGCCTCCGAGCAGAATGAGGCGATGCTTATCGAGGTCCTCATGCGTGCGCGGCGTGCCGAAGCGCTTGAGATAATCCGGCGAGGCATAGGCGTGGAAATGCACGGAGAACAACTTGCGCTGGATCAGGTCCGGCTGCGTCGGCTGACGCAGGCGGATGGCGACGTCGGCCTCGCGCATGGCGAGGTCGAGCTCTTCGTCGGTGGTGATCAGCGTGATGTGGATGTCGGGATAGAGATCGAGAAATTCGCCGAGCCGCGGGGTGAGCCAATGCACGCCGATGCCGGGCGTGGTGGACACTTTCAATTCGCCGTTCGGCCGTTCGCGGCTGTCGGTCAGCTTGGTGCGCGCGGCCTCGAGCTTCATGAACACTTCATGCGCCGTGCGGTAGAGCAGTTCGCCTTGTTCGGTGAGGATCAGCCCGCGCGCGTGGCGGTGAAAGAGCGAGACCGACAACTCGCCTTCGAGCGCCGAGACCTGACGCGACACCGCCGACTGCGACAGGCCGAGCCGCTCGCCGGCATGCGTGAACGAGCCAGCCTCCGCTGCGGCGTGGAATACCTTCAGCTTGTCCCAGTCCATCGACTTGTTGGTTCCGACCATGGTTTATTCCGCCGCCGCGCGTCGGTGTTCGAGCGCGGCCAGGAATTTTTCCGCTTCGAGCGCGGCCATGCAGCCCTGTCCCGCGGCGGTCACCGCCTGCCGGTAGATATCGTCTGTGACGTCGCCGGCGGCGAACACGCCGGGCACCGAGGTTGCCGTGGAATGGCCCTCGGTGACGATGTAGCCGGAAGGCTTCATCTTGACTTGCCCGGCGAACAGTTCGGACGCCGGCGAATGGCCGATGGCGATGAACACGCCGTCGACCTGGCGTTCGCCCAACGCGCCGCTCTTCACGTTCTTGAGCCGCACGCGGTTGACCTTCGGCGGGTTGTCGCTGCCGATCACGTCGTCGAGCATCGTGTCCCACACCACCTCGATCTTCGGATTCTTGAACAGACGGTCCTGCAGGATCTTCTCCGCCCGGAACGCATCGCGCCGATGCACCACCGTGACCTTGGATGCGAAATTGGTGAGAAACAGCGCCTCCTCGACCGCGGTATTGCCGCCGCCGATCACGATCACTTCCTTGTTGCGGTAGAAGAAGCCGTCACACGTTGCACAGGCCGACACGCCGTAGCCCTTGAACTTCTGTTCCGAGGGCAGATCGAGCCAGCGCGCCTGCGCGCCGGTCGAAATGATCAGCGCGTCGGCGAGATAGACATCGCCGGAATCGCAGGTGAGGCGGAACGGCCGCTGCGCCAGCTCCACCTTCGAGACATGGTCGGTGACGATCCTGGTGCCGACATGTTCGGCTTGGCTTTGCATCTGTTCCATCAGCCAGGGGCCCTGGATGACGTCGGCGAAGCCCGGATAGTTCTCGACGTCCGTGGTGATGGTGAGCTGGCCGCCGGGCTGGATGCCCTGGATCAGGATCGGTTCCAGCATGGCGCGCGCGGCATAGATCGCGGCGGTGTAGCCGGCCGGACCCGAGCCGACGATCACGACTTTGGCGTGGGAAGTCTTTGGCATTGTCTTTCGCCCCCCTGGAGGGCGTCGGGCTTGCTTCGCCCGTCTGGCCGGCGGCCGGCTCTTTTGCATGGACGATGTATGGCCTCCAGGGGAGCTATGCAAGATACGCAACCCCTGAAGTCACAGCCTTGGGGGCTCGGCGCCGGGATTTGTGGCGGCCCGCGCAATAATCTTTCGCGAAACAATATTTCCCGGTATGGATGTTCCCGGCCTTTATTCACCCCCGGAGGTGAGCTTGCCCGCCCGTCTCGACGCCATCGACCGCAAAATTCTCAAACAGCTGCAGGACGACGGCCGCATGACCAATGTGGAACTGGCCAGCCGGGTCGGCATTT
>JBOHII010000109.1:0-3467 GCA_050725955.1 Pseudolabrys sp.
CCTTGACGGAAACGCCGGCGGGAACACTGTATTACCCTCGATGATCCCGGCATTGCCGAAGGAAGTCTGCTCGCCCACGCCGGCGCGGTCGATCAGCGCCACGCTCAAACCGCGCTTGGCTAGATGCAATGCGATCGAGGTGCCGACAATGCCGGCGCCCAGCACCATAGCGTCCGTGCGTGCCATGCAGCCTCCTTTTCACCCCTATATGGATCATCGTCCGCGAAGACGCTATCAAGGTTCGTCAGCCCAACCGGGCCGGAGTTTCCCAACGATGAATTTGCTCGCCCTGCCCGCGGCCGCGCTCGGCTGGATCGGCCGCAAGGGCACACTGGTGGTGGCGGCCTCGCTGTTTGTCGGGCTCGCCTTGCCGGGCCTTGCCGCCGCCTGCAAACCGTTTCTCGGCGAAGCCATCATCGTCATGCTGGTGCTCGCGTTCCTGCGCGTCGATCCGGTCGATCTGAGCCACCATTTCACTCAGCCCAAGCTGATCGCCGCGGCCACGTTGTGGATCATGATAATTGTGCCCGCCGCGCTCGGCGCCCTGTTCCTGGCGGTCGGTCTAAATCGGGCGATGCCCGGCCTGTTTTTCATACTGGTGCTGCAGATGTCGGCGCCCGGCCTGATGTCATCGCCGGCGCTGGCCGCGCTGATGGGGCTCGACGCGGCGCTGACGCTGGCGAGCCTCGTCGTTTGCAGCGCGATCACGCCGCTGACCGCGAGCCTGTTCAGTCATCTATTCTTCGGCAGCGCGGTGATCTCGCCGTACGGCCTCGGCCTCAAACTCGCCGCCATCCTTGCCGGCTCGGCCTTGGCCGCGGCGGTAATCCGCCGCATCGCTGGGCGCGCCTTCATCGAAGCGCAGCGCGAGCGCATCGACGGCCTCAGCGTGCTCGCTATGTTCATGTTTGCGGTCGCCGCCATGGACGGCGTTACCGATCATTTTCGCGCCGATCCCTTCCTGGTGCTCAAGCTTTTGGTTCTAGCTTTCGCGCTCGCGCTGGGGCTGATCGCCGTAACCACGCTCACGTTTCTGCGCGCCGGTCGCGCGCGCGCGCTGGCGATCGGCCTGATCGCCGGCAACCGCAATGTCGGGCTGATGCTGGCGGCGACCGGCTTCGTCGCGCCGGACATCGCCTGGCTCTATTTCGCGCTGGCGCAATATCCGATTTATCTGCTGCCGCATCTGCTGAAGCCGCTGGCGAAGCGGCTGCAGCAGGCCGCCTAGAATTACACGATTGCGGACAGCGTCGGCGCCACCGTGTTCAGCATTTGCGCCTGCAGCTGAATCAATTGTTCGAGCACATTGGCGCTATTCTGACTATCGGTGCCGGTGCTCGACGTCCCACTACCGCTCGCCGACGCCGCCGGCGAGGTCATTTCAACGGTGCTGCCGTCGGAGTACGAAATGGTCGTGGTGGTCGAGCCGTCCGGATTGGTGGCGGTCTGCGTCGTCGCGCCGTCGGCGCTGGCCGACGACAGCAACGCATCGAGCGGGCTTTGCCCGGACGCCCCACTGGCTTGCGATTGCCCGCCGCCGTGGTGATAATGGTGGCCGTGCCCGCGCTTGGCGGCCAGTTCGCTTTGGCTGATCGAGCCGTCGCTATTGGCATCGAGCTTGGCGAACAATGCATCGGCGCTCGATTTATCGACGCCGTCAGCGCCTAAAGCGGTCTCGAATTCCGACTGGCTGATCTGCCCGTCGCCATTGGTATCGAGCGCGTTGAACAACTGCGACGGCGATAGCGCGCTGCCGCTGCTTGCCGACTGGCCTTGCAGCGAAATCAAAGCCGCCATTGTGCCGGCGTCGAACGACGAATAACCGGAACTCGTCGTGCCTGGTGACGTGGCGGACGCCGAAGAATCCGTGGCCGCGTCCGCACCGGCCAAAGATTGCAACATTGCCGACAAAGGATCGCCGGCATCGGCAGTGCCGCTGACGCCTGCCGCGCCCTGTTGCAGCAACTGTTGCAGGTAGGCCAGCGCGTTGGACGATGCCCCGACTGACATGGACATGACTCGAACTCCGTTACGCCGCCTGCGATGCCGGCGGACACGAGCCCCCGCCGGCGAACACGCAAGGGCCGCGCCAATCCCGCGCTCAAGCGAAAACCATTGCGGCTATTGGAGTTGTCCACAGTTTCCCGCATCGTTCGGTTTTGCGTTCGGCGCCCCGGTCGGCAAATCTTGCCGCCTCGAACGACGTTAATGCCGGGTGACACGCGGCGCCGGCCGCGCGTTGCTCCGCGGTCGCCGCCGTGTTAGGCGAACGGCTTCCGGAGGCCGTCATGCGCCCGCTCACCATCGCGCCGTCGATCCTCTCGGCCGATTTCGCCAAACTGGGCGACGAAATCCGCGCAGTCGAAGGTGCCGGCGCCGACTGGATCCATGTCGACGTGATGGACGGGCACTTCGTACCCAATATTTCCATCGGCCCGGCGGTGGTGCAGGCGATCCGCCCGGTCACCAAGAAAATCCTCGACGTGCATCTGATGATCGCGCCTTGCGATCTTTATCTCGAAGCCTTCGCCAAGGCCGGCTCCGACATCATCACCGTGCACGTGGAAGCCGGCCCGCACGTGCACCGCTCGCTGCAGGCGATCCGCGCGCTCGGCAAGAAGGCCGGAGTCACCATCAACCCCGCCACGCCCGTGTCGAGCATCGAGCACGTCATCGACCTTGTCGATCTTGTTTTGATCATGTCGGTCAATCCCGGCTTTGGCGGGCAACAATTCATCCCCGCCGCGCTCGACAAGCTGCGCGAGGTGCGCACGCTGGTCGGAGCGCGGCCGATCGATATCGAGGTGGACGGCGGCGTCACTGCCGAGAATGCCGCCAAAGTGGTGCAAGCCGGCGCCAATGTGCTGGTCGCCGGCAACGCAGTGTTCAAGGGCGGCAACTACAAGGCCAACATCGCCGCGATCCGTAACGCGGCGGCGCTGGCGCGCGGAGAAGCGGCGTGATTCAACGATACTCCCGTCCCGACATGGTCGCGATCTGGTCGCCGGAAACCAAATTCCGCATCTGGTTCGAGATCGAGGCCTACGCGGCCGAGGCCATGGCCGAGCTCGGCATCATCCCGAAGGAAGCGGCCAAGAAAATCTGGGACAAGGGCAGAGCCGCCAAGTTCGACGTCGCCCGCATCGACGCGATCGAAGCCGAGGTCAAGCACGACGTCATCGCCTTCCTGACACATCTGTCGGAGATCGTCGGGCCGGAAGCCCGCTTCGTGCATTCCGGCATGACCTCGTCCGACGTGCTTGACACCTGCTTCAACGTGCAGCTGGTGCGCGCCGCCGACATCCTGATCGCCGATACCGATACTTTGCTTGCCGCGCTCAAGCGCCGCGCCATCGAGCACAAGCTGACGCCGACGGTCGGCCGCTCGCACGGCATCCATGCCGAGCCGACCACCTTCGGGCTCATGCTCGGTTACGATTTTTTTGATTTAGAACGCGGGGGCGAAG
>JBOHII010000110.1:0-2840 GCA_050725955.1 Pseudolabrys sp.
ATTTCAGCGAGGTTGCAAAAGGGCCGCCGGATTGGCTATACGGACGGGCTTGGCAGGCCTTTGAGAGCCTTAAAGGCCAACTGATCCAACGGATGCGGGTGTAGCTCAGGGGTAGAGCACGACCTTGCCAAGGTCGGGGTCGAGGGTTCGAATCCCTTCGCCCGCTCCAACCTTCGCGCCTTCGGCGCTTCGGTTGGCAAGCCAGCCTAGATCGCGAAGGTTGCCCGTCGTAGCCCGAAGGGCGAAGACGGGCGTCCGTCAATCACAGCTTTCTCAATACCCCGCCGCCAGTGCGTCGCGAGCACAGCCAGAGTGCTAGTCGTCCACTCCTGGGCTCGGCCCCGAAAATTCCTCATGTGAAGGCGTTAGATATCTGCCAATTGACATGCGCTTCACGCGTTTTTTTTGATTGCGGGACGACCATGTAGCGCCACTAACAACTCAACGCCGTAGTCAAATTTTTTGCAGAAATCATCCTGATGTATTTTGGCTAACCCATGCGCTTCAAGTGTGGGCCACAGATCGGCACCAAGGACCGGCAATCGCCGTGCCCGGACAGTTGCCACGAGGGGTAGTATCGATGCTCCTGACCAAGAGTCATCGCTCTCATTAGCGAGAGCTACAGCAGACTTAAGCGCTGATTCATCAATGCTACACAAATCGTCAATTGATAGGCAGCACAACCAGTCTGGAATCTTGGGCAACGGCCAACCTGCAAATGTATCTGATTTGTATATGACTCTCGTAAGCTGCGTTGGTGGGTCAGAATCAAATTTAACGAGAAACTCACCTTTTGAAAATCCAGCTTGGTCAGATACAGTCGTCTTCCTACCGGCATACATTCCCTTCAAAATAATTATCCGTTCACCCGACGAGACTGATGCAATCAGCCGACCGGCGCAGAATGGGCATCCTGCCTTTGCTCCTGCCTTTGTGAATCCGATGAGAGCGCCAAGGGCCGTCGGCGTGCTAAGATCTAATTCCATCTCTCGGCTCCGCTAAAGAACTTCATTCGACTCAGTATCCCGCCGCCAGTGCGTCGCGGGTGCGGGGGTCGGCGGCGCCGATATATCCCTCGGGCGTAACCTCAATCGAATTGGCCGCGGTGTGCGGCTCGGTCGGCACGATTTTGTGGCCGCGCGCCTTCAAGGCGGCGAGCACAGCGGGATCGAAGCCCGGCTCGGCATAAGTCTCGTCCGGCCGCCATTGGTTGTGCAGCCGCGGCGCGCTCACCGCCCGGTCGATCGGCATGTGAAAGTCGATGGCATTGACGATCACCTGCAGCACCGCCGTGATGATGCGGCTGCCGCCGGGCGAGCCGGTGACGAGGAACGGCTTGCCGTCTTTGAGCACGATGGTCGGCGTCATCGACGACAGCGGGCGCTTGCCCGGTCCCGGCAGATTGACGTTGAAGCCGACCAATCCATAGGCATTGGCGCTGCCCGGCTTGGCGGTGAAATCGTCGAGTTCGTTGTTGAGCAGCACACCGGTGCCGTCGGCGACGAGGCCGAGGCCGTAATAAAAGTTAAGCGTGTAGGTGTTCGAGACGGCGTTGCCGTCGCGGTCGATGACGGAAAAATGCGTGGTGTTTTGGCCCTCGAAGGCGGCCGGCTTGCCGGCGCGGATCGCATCGGCCGGCGTCGCCGTGTCGCCGATGCTGGCGCGCAAGGCGGCAGCGTATTTTTTCGAGATGAGCCCGGCGATGGGCATTTTCACTGCGTCGGGATCACCCATATAAACGGCGCGATCGGCATAGGCGCGTTTCATCGCTTCGATCTCGTCGTGCAACGCCTGTTCGCGCGGGAGCTTGCCGAGGTCGTAGCCCTCCAGGATATTGAGCATCTCGATCAGATGCACGCCGCCGGAAGAGGGCGGCGGCATGGAAACGATGTCGTAGCCGCGGTATGTGCCGTGCACCACCGGCCGCTCGATGGCGCGGTAGTTATGCAGATCGTCCGCGGTCATGATGCCGCCGGCTGCGCGCACGGCCGCGGCGATCTTGGCCGCGATCGGGCCGTTATAAAAGACCTGCGGCCCGCCGCGCGCGACGGCGTCAAGCGTGGCGGCGAGATCGGCCTGAACCAGGCTTTGGCCGGGCTCCATCACGCCGCCGTCGCTGTTGAAGAATATCGATTTGCTCGACGGCCAGCGCGCCAGCCGCGCCTGCGCCCGTAACAACGAACTGGCGGTGTCGTCGCCGAGATCGACACCGTCGCGCGCCAGCTTGATCGCCGGCGCCATCAGCTCGGCGAGCTTGAACTTGCCGGAGCCGTATTTTTCTTGCGCCAGCGCCAGCCCGGCTACGGTACCGGGAATGCCGACGGCGAGACCCGAATCGCGCGATTTCGCCGCATCCGCCTCACCCTTGGCGTCGAGAAACATCGTCGGCGTGGCGGCTGCCGGCGCGGTTTCGCGGTAGTCGATGGCCGTATTGGTGTTGTCCTTGTTGGTGTTGTTTTTGGCGAGATGGATCACCATGAATCCGCCGCCGCCGAGATTGCCGGCGCTCGGATAGGTCACGGCCAGCGCGAACCCGACCGCCACGGCCGCGTCGACCGCATTGCCGCCGCGCTTGAGGATGTCGACGCCGATGCGCGCGGCGCGCGGTTCCGCCGCCACCACCATGCCGGGGCGGGCAAGGATGGGGATCGCCGGCCGGATCGGCGGTGCCTGCACGAGGGGCGCGACCTGGGCGACAGCGAAATTGACGCAAACGAAGAGCGCGAGGATTGCTGAAAATGCGCGTGTCATCGATCGCCTTCGCATTTCCCCGTTCGTCCCCGCGCAAGCGGGGACCCAGTTCTTTTTTTAGCTTAGCTGGATTCCCGCTTGCGCTGGAA
>JBOHII010000111.1:0-3496 GCA_050725955.1 Pseudolabrys sp.
TGGCTGGCCCGTTATGAGGTTCCTCCCGCGTGGCGTTTAGACTGGGCGGCCGCAAGGCCGCCCCTTTTCATGTCCGGACAGTTCGAATTGGCATTCAGGCGGCGCTGGCTTCCGCCTCGGCCAACGCCATCTTGGGCGCGACCTGCACCGCGCCCGGCGGGTCCATCGCTTCGATCAATTGCAGGAAGCTTTTGCCGGGCAGCGGCGGCGCGAACACATAGCCTTGTGCCGAGCGGACGCCAAGCTCGCGCAAATACATCACCTGCTCGAAATTCTCCACGCCTTCGGCCACCACATCCATGCGCATATTGTGCGCGAGGTCGACCAGCGTTTCCACGATGGTGGTCGAGTTGCGGTCGGTGCCGATGGCGTCGACGAACATCTTGTCGATCTTGATGATGTCGACGCCGAGCTTGAGCATGTAGGACAACCCGCTGTGGCCGGTACCGACGTCGTCGATGGCGATGCGCACGCCGAGCCCCTGCAGGGCGGCGATGGTCTGCCGCGTGGCGGTGAAATTCTCGATCGGGTCGCGCTCGGTCACTTCCAGCACCACCTGCGCAAGCTTGATCGGGGAAGCGGAAAAGATATTGCGCACGTCCTTGACGATTTTCTCGTCGCTGAACAATTGGCCGGCGAAATTGAACGCGATTTTCAGCGCCGGCCGGCAACCGATGGCGCCGCCGGCTTCGGCGCAGACGCGGCGCATCAGATCGCGGGTCATTTCGCGGATCAGGCCGCTCGATTCGGCAAGCGGGATGAAGGCGCCGGGCAGCACCAGTGTGCCGTCTGGTTTGCGCCAGCGCACCAGCACCTCGGCGCCGCGCAATTGGCCGGAGCGGATATCGACGATCGGCTGATAGTAAGGCACGAATTCGCCGGCACGCAGCGCGCGCTCGATCTCGGCCACCGGATCGCCCGGCGTGCGCCGCGCCACCACGACGGAAAATATGCCCAGGATCATGATGATCGCGCCGGTGGCGAACATACTGAGCCACTGCAAATCGGCGTGGCCGGCGATCACATGGCCGCGCGGCATCGATATTTCCGCCTCGAAGCCGAATTTTTCGGATTTCGTCCTGGCCAGGAAGGCGGCGTCGCCGGGAACCGGGCGCGTGCCGATGTTGCCAATCACGACACCGTTGGCGGTGGCGATGTGCGCATAGGCGCTGAAGGGTCCGCCTTGGGTCGACACCTGCGGCAAAAACAGGATGGCCGGAACCAAGGCTGCAATTGCGTTGTCGCCGCCATCGACATTGCGGCGCAGCCGGACCATGGACTGGCCGTGGTCAAGCTGGATGATATCGATCGTGTACCATTTGGCGCCGACAAGGGGTTCCGAGGAAATGAGCTTGCGCTCGTCCAGCGGCAAGCCGAGATCGGTGCACATCGTCATCCCGCTCGGGCCGAGCACTGCGATTTCCTTGATCGGCGTGGTCTCGAAGGAGGCCTGCCGCATCGCGGCTATATCGCTGGGCTCGCAACTGTCCACCCCGCGCGCCGCCAGGCCGTCGAGCGCGGCGATGACTTGGCTAACCCGGGATTCGGCAAGCGCAATCGCGCGCTTGGCGGACGTGTCGACCTCTCCCAGACCCTGGCGATCGATCAGTCCGCTGAGCCAGAAATTAAACGCAGCCAAGGGAGCGCCAGCCAGCAGTACGCCGACGGCAATTGCAACAATATGGCGGCGCGAGAGTGCGCGCACAATCGAACCCATCCTAGTGCCCGGCTAGCCGACCCCGTCCTGGTGTCCGCCGAGTGAGCCACGCCGCCGTAAAGGGCGGCTTAAGCCTAAGGCGGGCGACGTCCAATTTTCGGGCAAAGCGGGCGCAACCGCTCCCGCTTGGTTAACAAAGTATTGACGGTCGGGGGCATGGAACATTGCGTGCCCATTCCGCTAGCATGCCGGCCGAAAAAGAGGAGGACGCCTTGAAGCTCTACATGCACCCGGCTTCCGTGACCACGCGCCCGGTGCGCCTGTTCATGGCCGACAACAATATTGCCGCCGAAGAGGTGTTCGTCGACCTGATGACCGGCGCGCATATGCAGCCGCCCTATTCCAACATCAATCCGAATTGCCTGGTGCCGATGATCGAGGACGGCGATCTCAAACTGACAGAAAGCTCGGCGATCCTGAAATATCTCGCCGACAAGATCGGCTCGCCCGCTTATCCCAAAGACCTGAAGCAGCGCGCCAAGGTCAACGAGGCGATGGACTGGATCAATTCAAATTTCTATCGCGAATGGGGCTACAATCTCTGCTACCCGCAACTGTTCCCACATCTCAAACGACGCAGCGATGAGGCGCAGGCGGCCACGCTCGAATTCGGCAAGCAGAACGCCAAGCGCTGGCTGAAAGTTTTCAACGACTATTGGATAGGGCCGAAAAAGACTTATCTCGTGGGCGACACGATCACCATCGCCGACTATTTCGGCGCCGGCGTCGTGACGCTGGGCGATATCATTGGCGTCGATTTCTCGCCCTATCCGAACGTGCAGCGATGGCTCGCCGCCATGAAGAAGCTGCCGAACTGGGGCAAGATCAACGAGGCCTTCGACGGATTGCGTGAGGCAGTGAAGGGGCAGAAATTCGTCACCCTCGCCTAGCGTGGGTGGCGCGAACGCAAAGGAGCCGAGCATGAGTTTCTTCCCCGGCAAAGATCCGGCCGCAGGCGACAGCTATGCGTGCGACGCCATCGCCAACGTGGTGGTGCCACGCACGGTCGATCTCGGCGACGGTTTCTCGGTGCGCCGCGCACTGCCGTCGACGCGCACGCGCATGGTCGGGCCGTTCGTTTTTTTCGACCACTTCGGGCCGGCGGAATTCCGCGCCGGCGCCGGCCTCGACGTGCGGCCGCATCCGCATATCGGGCTCGCCACCGTCTCCTATCTGTTCGACGGCGAGATCATGCACCGCGACAGCCTCGGCACCGCGGTGGCGATCAAGCCGGGCGAAGTCAACTGGATGACCGCCGGACGCGGCATCGTCCATTCCGAGCGCACCGACAGCGAATTGCGCACCACAGGCAGTCCCATTCACGGCTTGCAGATGTGGGTGGCGCTGCCGGCGGCGAAGGAAGAGATGGATGCCGGCTTTGCCCATCACGATACGCCGGAATTTCCGCTTGTCCGGGAGAACGGCAAGAGCGTGCGCGTGGTGGTCGGATCGCTCTACGGCGCGGCGTCGCCGGTGCCCGTGGTGCACGAGACGATTTTCGGCGACGTGCATCTCAAAGCGGGCTCGACGCTGCCGCTAGACGCCGACCACGAGGAACGCGCGATCTATGTGATCGACGGCAGCATCGACATTGCCGGCGACAAGTTCGAGCCGGGCCGGCTGCTGGTGTTCAAGCCGGGCGACAAGGTGACGATTAGCGCCGCAACCGACACGCATTTTGTCATCGTCGGCGGCGCGCCGATGGACGGCCCGCGCCACATCTGGTGGAATTTCGTGTCGTCGCGCAAGGAACGCATCGAGCAGGCCAAGGCCGAATGG
>JBOHII010000112.1:0-12891 GCA_050725955.1 Pseudolabrys sp.
GGCATCAGTGGGCCGCTCATTCGGTGAAATCCTCGGCGCGATAATCGCCGGATTTGCCGCCGCTTTTGCGCAGCAGGCGAATGCCCTCGATGCGCATGCCGCGCTCGACCGCCTTGACCATGTCGTAGACGGTGAGGCACGCGATCGACACCGCCACCAGCGCCTCCATCTCGACGCCGGTTTGCCCGGTCACCTTGACGGTCGCCGCTACCCGAAAGCCGGGCAGAGCATGTTCCGGATCGATGTCGATTTCGACCTTGGTGATCGGCAGTGGGTGGCAGAGCGGGATCAGCCCATGGGTGCGCTTTGCCGCCATGATGCCGGCAAGCCGCGCCGCACCCAGCACGTCGCCCTTGAGCGCGTTGCCCGCGAGCACTAGGTCGAGCGTCTCCTTGCGCATGATGACGCGGCCTTCGGCGATAGCGATCCGCTCGGTCGCATTCTTGGCGGAGACGTCGACCATGCGCGCTTGCCCGCGCGGGTCGATATGGGTGAGTTCGGTGTTGCTCAGCAAAGGCGCGCGTTTTTCCGTGGGCTTGGTCTTCGGCTTGGCACGCGCCGGCGCCTTTTTAGTCCGCGCCTTGGTTTTCTTCGCGCGTGCCATGGCTCACTCCGCGGCGGCGCGGCGAGGGGTGCGCGTCAGCAAAGCGCGGGTTGCGGCGGTCACGTCGGCTTGCCGCATCAGGCTTTCGCCGACGAGGAAGGTCGATATGCCGATGCGCGCGAGGCGAGCGAGGTCGGCGGGTGCATTCAACCCACTTTCGGCGACCACGATGCGGTTGCGCGGGATTTTCGGCGCCAATCGCTCACTGACGGCGAGGGAGGTTTCGAAGCTGCGCAGGTCGCGGTTGTTTATGCCGATCAACTGAGATTTCAGTTTAAGGGCGCGTTTAAGCTCATCTTCTTGATGAACTTCAAGTAAAACATCCATGCCGTTGGCAAACGCTGCCGCCTCGATGGCCTTGGCCGCGGCGTCGTCGACCGCCGCCATGATGATCAAAATGCAATCGGCGCCAAGGGCGCGCGATTCCACCACCTGATAGGGCTCGTAGATGAAATCCTTGCGCAGCGCCGGCAAATTCGTGGCGTTGCGCGCGGCCGGCAGGAATTCCGGCTTGCCCTGGAACGAGGGCCCGTCGGTGAGCACCGACAGGCAGGTTGCTCCGCCGGCCGCGTAGGCTTTGGCCAGCGATGGCGGATCGAAATCGGCGCGGATCAGGCCCTTCGACGGGCTCGCCTTCTTGATCTCGGCGATCAGGGCGTAGTCGCCGTTCGCCGCCTTGCGTTCGATCGCCTTGAGGAAACCACGCGGCGGCGGCGCCGCATTGGCTGCGCGTTCAAGCTCGGCCAGCGGATGCGCCGCTTTGGCCGCGGCGATCTCGTTGCGCTTATAGGCCTCGATTTTGGCGAGGATGTCGCTCATGCGAACTCACGCCTCCACGGCGTTGGACAGCGCGATCAGCCGGTCGAGACGGCCTTCCGCCTCGCTGCTGTCGATCGATTTGGCCGCGAGTGCTGCGCCTTCCTTCAAGTCCCTGGCCTTGCCGGCGACGATCAACGCTGCCGCCGCGTTGAGCAGGGACACCTCGCGCAACGGCCCGGGCTTGCCCTTGAGCACGTCGAGCAACGCCGTGGCGTTTTCGCCGGCGTCGCCGCCGCGCAGCGCCTCCGGCTTGACGCGCTTGAGCCCGGCATCCTCGGGCGTCACCTCGAAGGTGCGGATCTTGCCGTTCTCGAGCGCGGCCACGCTGGTCGCCCCCGCGGTGGTAATCTCATCGAGGCCGTCGGAGCCGTGCACCACCCAGACGCTTTCCGAACCCAGATTTTTCAGCACCTGCGCCATCGGCTCGACCCAGTGCTTGGAAAAAGTGCCGACCATCTGCCGCTTGACGCTCGCCGGGTTAGACAGTGGCCCGAGCAGATTGAAGATGGTGCGGGTGCCGAGCTCGATCCGCGTCGGCCCCACGTTCTTCATGGCCGGATGATGCGCCGGCGCGAACATGAAGCCGATCCCGGCTTGGTGGATGCAGGAGGCCACCTGCTCGGGCGTCAGATCGATTTTGACGCCGAGCGCCTGCAAAACGTCGGCGGCGCCCGATTTCGACGACAGCGCACGGTTGCCGTGCTTGGCAACCGGCACGCCGGCGCCGGCGACAATGAAGGCAGCGCAGGTCGAAATGTTGAACGAGCCGGAGGCGTCGCCGCCGGTGCCCACCACGTCGATGGCCCCGGGCGGCGCCTTCACCCCCAGCATCTTGGCGCGCATGGTGGTGACCGCGCCGGTGATCTCGTCGACGGTTTCCCCGCGCACGCGCAAACCCATCAGCAGGCCGCCCATTTGCGAGGGCGTCGCTTCGCCGGACATCATACGGTCGAAAGCGGAAGCGGCCTCCGCGCGAGTGAGGCTCGCGCCGGTCGCCACCTTGCCGATGAGCGCTTTGAAATCGTCGGCCATGGACCGCCTCTATTCCGCGGCGGTGAGCACGCGCCGGCCGGTCTTGGCGTTCCAGGCGGCGGCGAGATCGAGAAAATTCCTCAGCATCAGATGGCCGTGCTCGGACGCGATGCTCTCGGGATGGAATTGCACGCCGTGCACCGGCAGGCTCGTATGCGCCACGCCCATCACCAGACCGTCGCGAGTCTCGGCATTCACCGTCAACTCGCGCGGCATGCTGGCGCGCTCGACCACCAGCGAATGATAGCGCGTGGCCCGGAACGGACCGTTGATGCCGCGAAACACGCTGGTGCCGGTGTGGCTGATATCGAACACTTTGCCGTGCGCCGGCTGCGCGCGCACGACCTTGCCGCCGAAGGCCTGCCCGACCGCCTGATGGCCGAGGCAGACGCCGAGGATCGGGATCGTGGGCGCCGCCTTGGCGATGAGGTCGATGCAGATGCCGGCCTCGTTCGGCGTGCAGGGGCCGGGCGAGAGCACGATCGCTTCCGGTTCGGCGCCGATCACCTCGGCGGTGGAAATCTTGTCGCTGCGATGCACGACGACGTCCGCTCCGAGCCCGCCCAAATAATGGAACAGGTTGAAGGTGAAGCTGTCGTAATTGTCGATCAGAACGATCATGATTTCTTGGGTCCTCGCAAGGTCTTACGGCGAGGCCCGAGGGGGGTCAAGCTGGCCGCATATTTTGCGCTTCGGCACGGTACGATCCGCCGGGCGCAACATGGAATCAATAGCGGGGCGAAAGCGATTATTTGGCCGCCGGATCGGGCGGCGGCGGGACCATATCCCGCATTCGCTTTTCGATTTCTTCGTCGGAGACCGGAGCGGCCGGCGAGCGCGTGCTTTCGGCGGCGGTCTCGCCGATATGCACGAGCTTTGGCACCATCAGCACGAGGACGAGCAGCAACCACTGCGCCAGCAGAAACGGCACAAGCGCCTTGACGAATGGCCGGAACGGCCCCGGATTTTTCGACACGCCGCGCACCATCATCAGCGCATAGCCGAACGGCGGCAGCAGGAAGCTGGACTGCAAGGTCAGCAACACCAGCACCGCCACCCAGCGCGCGTCGGCGACGCGCACCAGGAGCGGCGGAATGACGATCGGCACGATGACAAAGATGATCTCGAAGGCGTCGAGCACGAATGCGCACAGCCCGATCACGCCGAGGACGGCCGCCGTCGCCGGGACGTCGCCGCCGGGAATGGCGGCCACCAGGTTGCTGACCAGCCGGTCGGTGCCAATGAGCCGCAGCACCAGCGTGAAGGTGGTGGCCGCGATCAGCAGCGAGAACAGGGCACCGGTGATGGCAATGATGTCGCGCAGGATTTCGCGCAAGACGGGACCGCGCAAACTTCCGCTGATCAGCCCGGCGCTCAGCAGGATAAACGCGCCCATCGCCGCCGCCTCGACCGCGAAAAAATAGCCGGTGGCGACGCCGCCGAGCAGCACAAGCAGCGCGATCAGCGCGACGGCGGCGAGGATGCCTTGCGACAGCCGCAGCGGCTCGCGCACCGGTATCAAAGCGTGGCTGCGTCCGGCGTTCCAGGCGAGCGCAATACAGAGCAACAGAAAAATACCCGCCGGCGCCAGGGCCGCGTGAAAGACATCCTGCGTATTGATGGCGCGGTCCATGCGCCCGGTTTCGGTCAGCGCATAGCTGTGCGCGTTCAACATGGCGTCGCTGAGCAGGATGAGCACCAGCGATGGCGGCACCAGCACGCCGAGCGTCGCGGCCACCGCGACGACGGCGTCGCGGGTCGCAGCCGGTACGCCCTCGGCGGTGAGCCGCGGCGCCACCACGTGCGACAGGCCGAGCACGCTGGCGCCGACCGAGCCGTTCATCGGCCCGAGCAGGGCGCCGAGAAACATGCCGGAGGCCAGCGGCGCCGAAGCTCGCTTGGGCAACAGCGCGATGCTCGTGCGATAGAGCGCGTCGGCGACCGGCAGCCGGCCGAGCAGCAGCCCCATGGTCACGTAGAGCGGCAGCGCCTGCAGGAGATCGTTATCGAACAGGTTGATCAGCCTTCCGGGCAGCGCCCACAGCAGCGAAAACGGTATGGTTCCGGTGGCAAGACCGAGTACGGTGCCGAGGCTGGCGACCGCGATCAGCACAAAGGCGGCGGGCAGGCCGGTCGTAATGATGCCGACGCCGACCAGGATCAATAGCGCAAAGCCGCTCCATTCCATCAGAGGTCATCCCCCGGCATGGGACGGAAAATGTCGACGAGGCATTGCGCGATGATCACAATCGCCATCAGCCAAACCGCCGCCTTGATGATGAAATAGCCGGGATTGTTGGTGTCCTGGAACGCCTCCAACCCGAGCACCGACGCGATCACGGTGTCTTTGGCGGCAATCAAAACGAAGACCGCCCAGGGCAGCAGCCCGAGCGCGGCGCCGAGTTGCTTGAGCCGGTGGCGGGTGCGCGGCGAATAGCGCTGCGCCAGCGTGTCGGCGGCGAGGTGGGTGCCGGCGCGGGTCGCCGCGGTAACGCTGACCGCCACGAACAGCGCGAAGATGATCTGGCCGAGGTCGTTGGCTTCGCGCGAATAGTTGCGCACGATGTCGCGCAGCGGCCATTGCAGGAACAACAGCAGGACCAGTGGCAGCGCCAGCCATTGCACGCCGGCGATCAGGTGGCCTATCAGGCGGTCGAGGCGCTGTAGCGGTGTCATGGCGGCACCAGAGCCTGCAAATGTCAGGCCAGTGTCCTCATTGCCCGCGTTTGGCGGCGCTGGCGAAGCGGCGCGCCTCCTCGGCGGCGCGGAACAGGGCTTTCGCCTTGTTGATGCATTCCTGCTGTTCGAATTCTGGATTGCTGTCAGCGACGATGCCGGCGCCGGCCTGGACATACATGATGCCGTCCTTCACCAGCGCGGTGCGCAGCACGATGCAGGTGTCCATCTCGCCGCCGGCGGAGAAATAGCCGACCGCGCCGGCATAGAGCCCGCGCTTTTCCTTCTCCAGCTCGTCGATGATCTGCATGGCCCGCACTTTCGGTGCGCCTGATACGGTGCCGGCGGGAAATCCGGCGGCAAGCGCATCCAGCGCATCTCGCTTGCCGCCGAGCTTGCCTTCCACGTTGGAGACGATGTGCATGACGTGACTGTAGCGTTCGACGAAAAATTGGTCGGTAACGGTCACGCTGCCGATCTCGGCCACGCGCCCGACGTCGTTGCGGCCGAGGTCGAGCAGCATCAGATGCTCGGCGCGCTCCTTCGGATCAGCGAGCAGTTCTTCTTCCAGCGCCTTGTCCTCATGTGGCGTGGCGCCACGCGCCCGCGTGCCGGCGATCGGGCGGATGGTGACCACGCCTCCGGCAACCTTGACCAGGATTTCCGGGCTGGAGCCGGCGACGGCAAAGCCGCCGAAGTCGAGGAAATAAAGATAAGGCGACGGATTGGTCCGTCGCAGCGCGCGATAGAGCGAGAACGGCGGCAGCGTGAACGGCGCCTCGAAGCGCTGCGCCAGCACGATCTGGAAGGCGTCGCCGGCAGTTATGTAGTCCTTCGCCCTGCGCACCATCGCCTTGTATTCATCGGGCGTGGTGTTGGATTGCGGCTGCACCTCGAGCGGGCCGGCGTCGAACTCCACCAGAGATTTGTCGAGCGGCCGGTCGAGGCTTTCCACGATGCCGGCCAGCCGCTCGCGCGCCCGCGTCAACGCCATCTTGGCATCGATGCTCTTTTCCGGCCGAACCGGGCTGACCACCGTGATCGAATCCTTCACCGCGTCGAACACCACGATCAAGGTCGGGCGCACCAGCACGGCGTCCGGAATCCCGATCGGATCGGGATTGGGCGGCCCTAAATCCTCCATCTGCCGCACCATGTCGTAGCCAAGATAGCCGAACACACCGGCCGCCATCGGCGGCAAGCTGTCGGGTAATGCGATGCGGCTATCCGCGATCAACGCGCGCAAGGCGGCAAGCGGCTGCTCGGGGCAGGGCACAAATGCGTCGGCCTTGCTGCGGGCGCTGCGATTGACTTCGGCCTTGCCGCCACGCGCGCGCCAGACGAGGTCCGGCTCCAGCCCAATGATCGAGTAGCGGCCGCGCGCCTCGCCGCCTTCCACGGATTCGAGCAGGAAGCTCATCGGCTTGCCGCCGCCGAGCTTGAGAAACGCCGAGACCGGCGTCTCCAGGTCGGCGACCAGCGTGGTCCACACCACCTGCGCCTGCCCGCGGCCGTAGCGTTCGGCGAAGACGCTGTCCGACGGCTCGATCTGCATGAGATCACATGGGATCAGTTGTCGCCGGGCGACCCGGTGCCACCCGAGCCAACGCCCATGGCCTGGTCGAGCGCCTGCTGATTGAAGGTGACGCCGAAATCGCTTTCAAGCCGCGTGACATAGGCACTCACCAGGTCGTCGGAATAGGCGTTCTGCAGCGAGGCGGTGAGCGCCTTGCTCGAGATCGGGTCGAGCATGGGATCGACCGCGCCGGTCACGCGAAACACGAAACGCGAGGTTTCCTGATCGCCGGCGGCGGTTGCGGGCGTGTCCTTGGGCGTTTTGAACGCTGCCTCGACGAGCTTGGCGGGGGCAAAGCCGCCCGGCTTGCCGCGTTGCAACTCGGTGGCGGTTTCGACTTTCAGGCCGCTGTCGGTGGCGACTTGCGCAAGCGTGCTGCCCGCCTTGAGCTTGCCGAGCAGGTCGTCTGCCTTGGCTTGCAGGCGCTTGCCAATCTCGTCGTCGCGCCAACGCGCTTCGACCTTGTCCTTAACCTCGTCGAGCGTGCGGTCGCGCGCCGGCGTGATGCCGGCGACGTCGAACCAGAGGTAGCCGCCGTTCGCCAATTGCAGCGCATCGTTGTCGACACCGACGTCGCTGGCAAAGGCCGCGGCGACCACGTCCGGGGGCTTCGGCAGATCAGGGATCGGCTTGCCGTCCGGACCGCGGCCGGAGCGGTCGACCGCGTCGACGATGCGGTCGTGGAGGCCCAGCTTCTTGGCAGCCTCGGCGAGCGTGGAGCCGGCCGCGCGCTCGTCTTCGAGTTTGTCGCGCAGATTGCCGAGATCGGTGCGGGCGTTGTTCTCGGCGATCTCTCGTTTGATCTGGCCGGCGACCTGTTCGTAGGTCTTCTGACTTCCCGGCTCGATTTTGGTGGCCTCGATCAGCACGCTGCCAAAACTGCCCTTGACCGGTTCGCTGACTTCGTTGGCTTTGAGGGCGAACGCGGCATTGCCGACTGCCGGATCGATGATGGCGGATTTCTCCACCATGCCGAGGTCGGTATCGCTCGGCTTGAGGCCGCGTTCCTTGGCGATGTCATCGAAGCTGGCGCCCTTGGCGATGCGCTCGCGCGCGGCTTGCGCATCCGCCATATTCGGGAACACGATCTGGCGCACCTCGCGCCGCTCCGGCTTGCCGTAGTTTTCTTTGCGTTGTTCGAAATAGGCTTTTGCCTGGGCGTCGGGCACCGCGTTCGGCTTGGCAATGTCGGCCGCCGACAGCGAGAGCAAAGTAAGCTTGCGGTATTCAGGGGCGCGGAACAAAACCTTGCGCGCGTCGAAATACTTCGAAAGGACCTCCGGGGTGGGCGCCGGAATATCGCCGGCCTGCGCCGGACCCAGGGCCAGGTATTCGATGCTTCGCTTTTCGTTTCGATATTGATTAAGCGCGTTCAGCGCGGTCTCCGGCACGCGGATATCGCCGCCGATGCTTTGCGCGATCTGCCGGCGCAGGATGACGCGCCGCTGCTCTTCGACGAAGCGGGCTTCGGTGAAGCCGGCATCCCGGACGATCTGGTCGAAGCGGGAATGATCGAATTTGCCGTTGAGCCCGTTGAAGGTGGGGTCTTTGGTGATGCGGTCTGCGATGATGTCGGTGCTGATGCCGAGCCGCAGCGCCTTGGCCTGCTCGTCGAGCGTGGTTTCGGCGACCAGCGTGCCGATCACCTGCTGGTTGATGCCGAGGTTGCGGGCGTCTTCGGGCGAGATCGTCCGGCCGGCCTGGCGCGAGATCTGCCGCAGGCGGTCGCGGTAATATTCGCGGAAGTTCTCGGTCGAGATCTCGGTATTGCCGATCTCGATCGCCGAATTGCGTCCGAAGCCGCGGAAAATATCGCCGATGCCCCAGATCGCGAAGCTGACGACCAAGCCGGCCATGACGACGGCCATGACGGCCCTGCCGAGCCAGTGCGAGGACGCTTTGTGGATACCGCGAAGCATAGGCTTACGTTGTTCCCGGCTGACGCTGACGGGTGGCTAAAGATTGGCTGGTCGCGCCCTTATAGGGAGCGCGCCAACTCCTTGCAACTCAAGAAGGATCGGCTTGTATCCGGGGCGCACTGGCGCCCACGCGGCGGGTCTGATAACCGCACGCGGAAAGGGACCAAAACATGGCGTTGGCCGACGTGACGCCGCTGCTGGCGGGCAACTGGAAGATGAATGGTCTCGCCGTGTCGGAAGGCGAGTTGAGCAAAATCGTCAACGGCGCGCGAGGCCTCAAGGCCGACCTGATGGTGTGCCCGCCGGCAACTTTGATCGCGAGCTTTGCCGCCGCCGCGCGCGGCTCGGCGGTGGCGATTGGCGGCCAGGATTGCCACGCGGAGCCGTGCGGCGCCCATACCGGCGATATCGCCGCGGAGATGCTCAAAGACGCCGGCGCCTTGGCGGTGATCGTCGGCCATTCGGAACGTCGCACCGACCATCACGAGACTGACGCCCAAGTGCGCGCCAAGGCGCTCGCCGCCCGCCGCGCGGGTTTGCTTGCCATCGTCTGCATTGGCGAACAGCGCGCCGAGCGCGAGACCGGCAAGACCCTCGATGTGATCGGCCGCCAGCTCGACGGCTCGCTGCCGGACGCGGCCACCGGCGCGGATCTGGTGGTGGCCTACGAGCCGGTCTGGGCGATCGGCAGCGGGCTGACGCCGACGCCGGCGGACGTTGCCGAGGCGCATGGCTTCATCCGCCAGCGGCTGTCGGCTCGCTACGGCAGCGAAGGCGCCCGCGTCCGCATCCTCTATGGCGGCTCGGTCAAACCGGGGAATGCCAAAGACCTTCTCAGCGTTGCCCATGTGAACGGTGCCTTGGTCGGCGGGGCCAGCCTGAAAGCCGCCGATTTCCTCGGAATTGCGGCGATTTACCGCTAGCCGTCGCCAGGGTGGAAATACCTCGATTGATCGTGTAGAGACCGCGGCGAATTCCTATATACCGCGCGAAGCGCCGCCCGGGCGGAAGCCCGGACCGGCCGGTTTGGACGGATTTTGGCCTAATGCAGCATGTCGTCATTGTCATCCATCTGATGCTGGTGCTCGCCCTGATCGGCGTGGTGCTGCTGCAAAAATCCGAAGGCGGAGGGCTTGGCATCGGTTCGACCGGCGGCTTCATGACCAGCCGCGGCACCGCCAATGTGCTCACCCGCGCGACCGCCATCCTCGCCGGACTTTTCTTTGCGACCAGCCTGGTGTTGTCGATCCTCGCCGGCATGAACCGCAAGCCGACCAATATCCTGCAGCAAGGCGGGCAGAGCGCGCCGGCCGCGCCCGGTCCGCAAGCGCCGCCCAATGCCAGCAACATTCTCAAACAGTTACAGGGCGCCCCGGCGACGCCGCCGGCTGCCCCCGCGGCGCCTGCCGGGCCGCAAGTGCCGCAGTCGAAATAGGAAACTGACGAAGGGCCGGGAAACCGGCCCTTCCGCGTTGCGGAGTTAAGCGTTGTGCAAAGGGTCAGAGCCCTTTCAGGTGAGTTACGAAAATGTCGATGCAACTGGCTTTGAATACGAGAGCTTTTCCACTTGGCCACAGCCGCAGGGCGGCTGCGCGCATTTCGCGCTCGTCGAATCGATTCGCGGGCGTTAGAGGTTGAGCCCCATGGCGCGGTACATCTTCATCACCGGCGGCGTGGTTTCCTCACTTGGCAAGGGTCTCGCATCCGCAGCGCTCGGCGCGCTGTTGCAGGCGCGCGGCTACAAGGTGCGCCTGCGCAAGCTCGACCCCTATATCAACGTCGATCCGGGCACCATGTCGCCCTACCAGCACGGCGAGGTGTTCGTTACCGACGACGGCGCGGAAACCGATCTCGACCTCGGCCACTACGAGCGCTTCACCGGCCGCCCGGCGGGTCGCCAGGACAACATCACCACCGGGCGCATTTATCAGGACATCCTGACGCGCGAGCGGCGCGGCGATTATCTCGGCGCCACCATCCAGGTGATCCCGCACGTCACCAACGCCATCAAGGATTTCATCCGCGAGGGTAACGACGATTTCGATTTCGTGCTCTGCGAGATCGGCGGCACCGTCGGCGACATCGAGGGCCTGCCTTATTTCGAGGCGATCCGCCAACTGGGCAACGAGCTGCCGCGCCACCATGCGGTCTATATCCATCTCACTTTGCTGCCGGTCATCTTTAGCGCCGGCGAATTGAAGACCAAGCCGACCCAGCATTCGGTCAAGGAATTGCGCTCGATCGGCATCCAGCCCGACATTCTGCTCTGCCGCACCGACCGGCCGATCCCCCATGGCGAGCGCAGGAAGCTGGCGCTGTTCTGCAACGTGCGCGAACACGCCGTGATCGAGGCGCGCGACGTCGACAACATCTATGCCGTGCCGGAAGCCTATTCGGCCGAGGGCCTCGACGCGCAGGTGCTCGATGCTTTCGGCATCGAGAACCAAGCGTCTGCGGAACTTGAACGTTGGAGGCTCATCAACGAGCGGATTCGCAACCCGGAAGGCAATGTCAATATCGCCATCGTCGGCAAATACACGGGCATGAAGGACGCCTACAAATCGCTGATCGAGGCGCTCTCGCACGGCGGCATCGCCAACAAGGTCAATGTCAAGCTCGAGTGGATCGAATCCGACGTGTTCGAGAACGAAGACCCGGCGCCGTTCATGGAACAGGTCAACGGCATATTGGTGCCCGGCGGCTTCGGCCAGCGCGGGGCCGAAGGCAAGATCAAGGCGGCGCGTTTCGCGCGCGAACGCAACGTGCCTTATTTCGGCATCTGCTTCGGCATGCAGATGGCGGTGCTGGAGGCCGCGCGCAATCTCTGCGGACTAGAGGAAGCAAACTCCACCGAGTTCGGTCCGACCAAGGAGCCGGTAGTCGGGCTGATGACCGAATGGTTGAAAGGCAACGAATTGCAGCAGCGCGCCAGCCACGGCGATCTCGGCGGCACCATGCGACTCGGCGCCTATCCGGCGGTGCTGTCGCGTGGCAGCCGCGTCGCCGGCATCTATGGCTCAACCGAAATCTCCGAGCGCCACCGCCACCGCTACGAGGTCAACACCGCCTATAAGGGCCGGCTCGAGCAACGCGGCATGCGCTTTTCCGGCATGTCGCCCGACGGCATCCTGCCGGAGATCGTGGAATACGACGAGCATCCCTGGTTCATCGGCGTGCAATTTCATCCCGAGCTGAAGTCGCGGCCCTACGAGCCGCACCCGCTGTTTGCCTCGTTCATCGGCGCGGCGGTCGAGCGCAGCCGGCTGGTGTAGTATTGCGGCCCCATGCCCCGCGGTCTCGATCATATCGTTCATGCGGTGCGCGACCTCGACGCGGCAGCTGCGCTTTATCGCGGCCTCGGCTTCACCGTCGGCGCGCGCAACCGCCACCCTTGGGGAACGCATAATTACATCGTGCAGTTTCCAGGCTTCTTTATCGAAATGCTGACGCTGGCCGAGCCGGACAAGCTCGGCGACGACGGTTTCTCCAAATTCTTCGGCACTTTTAACCGCGACTTCATCAAGCGCCACGAAGGGCTGTCGCTTTTAATCCTGCAATCGGACGATGCGAGCGCCGATGAAGCGGCGTTCCGTGCCGCCGGCATTGCAGCCAGCGAAACAATGCGCTTTGCGCGCGAAGGCAAGCGGCCGGACGGCTCGCCCGTCAAGCTCGGCTTCTCGCTCGCCTTCGCCGAGGACAAGGCTGCGCCCGACATTCATTTCGCCACCTGCCAGCAGCACGCTCCGGACAATTTCTGGAACCCCGCCTTTCAAAAGCATGCCAATAGCGTGACCGGCATTGCCGGCGTCGTTGCCGTGGCCGCGGTGCCGGCGCGGCACCGGGATTTCATGCAGGCCTTTGCCGGCGCCAAGGCGACAGCGGCGGAAGATGGTTTTGCCATCGCCACCCCGCGCGGCGCTGTCGAAGTGATGACGCCGGATGCTTTCGTTGCCCGCTTCGGGGTGGCCGCGCCGGATGTAACGCGGGGCGCGCGGCTTGCCGCCCTGCGCTTTACCGTCGCCGATGCGGGCCTTTTGCAAGGCGCGCCCGAACAAGCCAGCATTGCCGGGCTTTACGCCGGAAACGCCACGACGATCGGGCAGGAAGATGCCATGGGCGCGGTGCTGGTGTTCGAACCCCGCGCATGATCCCGAAAAGTGGATACCGGTTTTCGGATAAGATCATGCGCCACTAAGACGTTGACCGGGGCGTTTCCCGGCTTCATGGTCCGCCCGCATGGATCAGAGTCTGTTACCAAACGCCAC
>JBOHII010000113.1:0-7184 GCA_050725955.1 Pseudolabrys sp.
CCTCGAACACGATGAAGCGCCAGGGCTTGAGCTTGCCGTGGTCGGGCACCCGGGCGGCGACGGTGATGAGCGTGTCAAGCTCGGCCGCGCTCGGGCCGGGCGCGGTCAGCTCCATCGGCTTCACCGAACGGCGGGTTTTCAACAGGTCCAAGGCGTCGGGCATCGAGTCCTCGCAAAAAGGCCATTGCGCCTAGCATGGCGCCGCTAACCGCACCAAGCCTCGGCTTGAATTTGCCGCGATTTCGGCCGAAAAAGCCTGCGGGATGAGCCGCACAAACATAAAATCGGAGGCTGGATTGGCGCTGGCGTTGGCGCTCTTGATGCCGATGGCGGCTTGGGCGCAGAGCGGCCTGTTCTCGGCGCCGCCTTCCGGCGGCCTGACCGCGCCCAATCCGGCCACCCGCGGCAACGTCTTCACGCCCGACAGCGTGCTGGCGAAGCCGCCGAACGCGCCGCTCGCCATGCCGCCGGCCGCGGCGGCGGCCGCCATCCCCATGGTGCCGGCCGGGCAGTCCGCACTCGCGCTCTCGGCGCGCTTCGGCAAAGACGCCGGCGCCATCACCGGCGGCCTGACCTGGCGCATCTATGCCGGCAAGGCCGACGACAAAGGCAATTTCAAGCTCATCAGGCAGGAAAAGTCGCCGGCGCCGACCATGGTGCTGCCGGCCGGCACCTATATCGTGCATGTCGGCTTCGGGCTCGCCACCGCGGTCAAGCCGGTGAATTTGAACGGGCCGACCGTGCGCGAGGAGTTCAACCTGCCGGCCGGTGCGCTGCGCCTCGAGGGCAAGGTCGGCGACGTACGCATTCCGTCCGGGCAGGTGTCCTTCGAGGTCTATAAAGGCAGCCAGTTCGAGTCGGGCGACCGCCGGCCGATTGCCGAACACCTGATGACCGGCAATGTGGTGGTGGTGCCGGAAGGCACCTATTACATCGTGTCGAACTACGGCGATGCCAATTCGGTGGTTCGCTCCGATATTCGCGTGCAGGCCGGCAAGCTCACCGACGTCACCGTTACCCACCGCGCCGCCGCCATCACGCTCAAGCTGGTCAGCGAGAAGGGCGGCGAGGCGCTCGCCAACACCGCCTGGTCGGTGCTCACGCCCGGCGGCGACGTGATCAAGGAATCGATCGGCGCATTTCCGCGCGTGATCCTGGCCGAGGGCGAATACCGCGCCATCGCGCGCAACGAGGGCAAGGTCTACGAACGCGAATTCAAGGTCGTGACCGGCGTGGACGGCGACGTCGAGGTGCTGGCACAGTGACCGCGAGCCCGATTCTGCAATACCGACTTTTGGAATGACCATGGTGATACAGCCCATCGCGAACGACGCCGCAATGAACCTATTCACGCGCCTCGACGCCGAATCGATCGCACTCTTGCTCGACGTGGACGGCACGCTGATCGATATCGGGCCGACGCCGCACGAAGTGCATGTCTCCGACGACCTCAAGAAAACGCTGACCCGTCTGTCGCGGCTGACCGACGGCGCACTCGCCTTGGTGAGCGGGCGGCAGATCGCCGACCTCGACCGCATGTTCGCGCCGCTCAAGCTGGCGGCGATCGGTGGCCATGGCGCCGAGATGCGCGTGCGCGGCGCCGAAATCATCAACGCGGCGGCGCCCCTGCCGCACGATCTGCGCCGGCATCTCGCCGACGCGGCAACGCCGGGCTCCGGCATCGTCGTCGAGGACAAGGTCTATTCGCTAGCGCTGCACTATCGCCAGGCGCCGCAACACGAGGACCGCCTGCGCGCGCATATTGCGGCCGGCCGCGCGGCGTTTCCCGGCGAAGCGACCGAATTGCTGTCCGGCAAGGCGATCCTCGAATTGAAGCGGCCGAACGTCAGCAAAGGCGACGGCGTGCGCGAATTGATGCGCCACCCGCCGTTCGTCGGGCGCGTTCCGGTTTTCATCGGCGACGACGTCACCGACGAATCGGTTTTCGCAATGTTGCCGGAACTGGGTGGCAAAGGCTTTTCCGTGCGCCGGCATTTCACGCCGCTCGCCGGCATGTTCGACTCGCCGATGCAGGTGCGGGCGGCCTTGCAGCGGCTTGCTGCAGGGGGTGGGGCGAACCGGTCATGACCGCCGCCCACCTCGATCTCGCGGTCATCGGCAACGGTCGCACCGCGGCACTGGTCGAGCCGTCCGGGCGCATCGTGTGGTGGTGCCTGCCGCGCTACGACGGCGATCCGGTGTTCAGCCGGCTGCTCGCCGGCGAGGAAGAGAAGGGTTTCACCGACGTGGTGCTCGACGGCCAGGTCGAAAGCCGTTCGGACTATATGCGCAACACCGCGATCGTGGTGACCGAGCTCGCCGACCGCAACGGCGGCGCGGTGCGTATCACCGATTTCGCGCCGCGTTTCCAGCACTATGGCCGCACCTTCCGCCCGCCGCAGCTCGTTCGCATCGTCGAGCCGCTCGCCGGCATGCCGCGCATCACCATCCGTTTCCGCACCACGCATCGCTATGGCGTGCCGGTAACCACGCGGTCGTCCAGCAGCAACAGTATCCGCTACTGGCGCGATGAGGTGCCGGTGCGGCTGACCACCGATGCGCCGCTCTCTTACGTGGAGAACGAAGCCTCGTTCGTGCTGACGCGGCCGGTGCACATGGTGATGGGCGTCGACGAGCCGTTCGAAGGCGCGCTCGAGAGCACCAGCCGGGAATTTTGCGATCGCACCCGCGACTACTGGATGGAATGGGTGCGGCGGCTGGCATTCTCGATCGACTGGCAGGATGAGATCATTCGCGCCGCCATCACGCTCAAATTGTCCAATTTCGAGGAGACCGGTGCAATCGTGGCGGCGCTGACCACCTCGATCCCGGAAGGCCCGGGATCGGGACGAAACTGGGACTACCGCTATTGCTGGATGCGCGACGCCTTCTTCGTCGTGCGCGCGCTCAATCGCATCGGCGCGACCCGCACGATGGAGGAATTCATCTCCTACATCCTGAGCGTGGCGGCCGGCCGCGCCGACCGGCTCAAGCCGCTCTACGGCGTGGTGCACACCGATTCGCTGGAGGAACGCACCGCGGAGCATCTTGCCGGCTTCAACGGCGACGGGCCGGTGCGCATCGGCAATGCCGCGGTCGACCAGGACCAGCACGACGTTTATGGCAGCATCATCATGGCGGCAACGCCGATGTTCTTCGATCGGCGGCTGCCGACGCCGGGCGACGAAGCTTTGTTTAAGGTGATCGAACCGCTCGGCGAGCAGGCGGCAAAGCTCGCGCTTATGCCGGATGCCGGCATTTGGGAATACCGCGGCCGCAAGCGCGTGCACACTTATTCCGCGGCGATGTGCTGGGCCGGTTGTCAGCGGCTGGAGGCGATCGCGGCCCATCTCGGGCTGCCCGAGCGCGCGGCCTATTGGGGCGGCGTCGCCGGCAAGATCGGCGAGGAAGTGCTGCAACGCGCCTGGAATCCCCGACGCAAAGCGTTTTCCGCGGCATTCGACAGCGACGATCTCGACGCCAGTTGCCTGCTGCTGGCCGAACTCGGCCTGATCGCACCCGACGATCCGCGCTTTGTCGCCACCGTGGAGGCGATCGACCTTGAACTTCGGCGCGGTTACAACGTTATGCGGTATGTAGCCGCAGACGACTTCGGCTCCCCGGAATCGGCTTTTTTGATTTGCCGGTTCTGGCTGATAGATGCAATGTGGGAGATCGGGCGGCGCGATGAGGCCCGCGACATGTTTGTCGACGCTCTTAAATCACGCAACCGGTATGGGCTGTTGTCGGAAGACGTGCACCCGGTGACCGGAAAATTGTGGGGGAATTTTCCACAGACTTATTCGATGTCAGGTTTGATTTTGACCGCGATCAAATTGTCGCGGAGCTGGGGAGACCGATATTGGCGCGGCTCGTCGTAGTGTCGAACAGAGTGGGCGTTCCGGATCGCAGCGCGCGTGCCGGCGGGCTCGAAGTTGCGATCCGTCCGACGCTGCGGCGGCGGGGCGGCCTCTGGTTCGGCTGGAGCGGACGGGTGGCGGAGGACGATCCAGGGCCGGCCAAGATCGTCGAGCACGACAACGTCGCCTACGCCACCATCGATTTGCGCAAAGAGGATTACCAAGAATTCTACAACGGATTTGCCAACCGCGTGCTGTGGCCGATCCTGCACTACCGGCTCGACCTCGCCGAATTTACCCGCCGCGATCTCGGCGGCTATTTCCGGGTCAATGAATTCTTCGCCCGCCATCTGGAGAAGTTGCTCAAGCCCGACGACGTGATCTGGGTGCACGACTATCATCTATTGCCGCTCGCCCGCGCGCTGCGCGAGCGCGGCCACAAGAACAAGATCGGTTTTTTCATTCACGTGCCGTGCCCGCCGCCGGAAATCCTCACCGCGCTGCCCAATCACGAGCAGCTCATCCCGGCGCTCGGCCAATACGATCTCGTTGGCTTTCAGACCGAGATCGACGCAGTCAATTTCTCTCGCTATCTGGACAACGAAACCAACCTGACGCCGGTCGACAGCGACAGCTTCGCGGTCGGCGACCGTATCGTGCGGGTCGGCGTGTTTCCAGTCGGTATCGAGACCGAGGCCTTCGCGCGGCTGGCGCGGCGCGCAATCGAGTCGGAATTCGTGCGCGAGGTGCTCGACAGCCTGTCCGGGCGCGCCATGATCATCGGCGTCGATCGGCTGGATTATTCCAAGGGCATCCCCGAGCGCATGAGCGCGTTCGAACGCCTCCTGACCAATTTCCCCGACTGGCGCGGCAAGGTCACCTATCTGCAGATCACCCCGCGCAGCCGGACCGGCATTCAGGAATATGCCGACATTGCCCGTTCGGTCGGTGAGGCGGTTGGCCGCATCAATGGCACGTATGGCGAGGCGTCGTGGACGCCGGTTCGCTACATCAACAAAGCGCACAGCCGCACCGCGCTCGCCGGCCTCTACCGCGCCGCGCGGGCGGCGTTGGTGACGCCGCTGCGCGACGGCATGAACCTGGTGGCTAAGGAATTTGTCGCCGCGCAGAACCCGGACGATCCGGGCGTATTGATCCTGTCGCGCTTTGCCGGAGCCGCGCGCGAATGCACGGCGGCGCTCCTGGTCAATCCGTACGATTCGGAAGGCGTCGCCATTGCCATCAACCGCGCACTATCGATGCCGCTGGAAGAGCGCAAGGCGCGGCAAGCGGCCAATTTCAAGGTGCTGGTGGCGAACGATCTCACGCAATGGGCCGAGCGCTTCCTGAGCGTACTCGAATCGCCGCGCGACGCCGCCGGCCAGCGGTCGCAATTCCGCGCCGCTGCCGGGCGCTGAGGCCAGATCATTGATTTAGAGCGTTTTTGTTTCAGATTGAACCGCAGCGAGCACGCTTCACCTCTCCCATAGGGAGAGGTCGGATTGCGAAGCAATCCGGGTGAGGGGTTATGGCCTATGAGATTCAGGAACCCCCTCACCCCAACCCTCTCCCCGGCGGGGAGAGGGAGCGCACTGAGTTCGCGGTTCTGTTTCCATTTAAACCTAAAACCCTCTGGGTCAGGGCCAAAGTATTTTGCGCCGCTAAGATGGCAGCCCAAGCAGGCGACGCGAGCCGCCCACCAAACGTGGCAAATCCTCATTCACGCCGGCGATTGCGCGGCCGGATGCGGCCCGTTTTTTTCGAGCGCCGACAGCGCTTCGCGCAGCCGCGCGCGGATGTAGTCGGTGGAGCCCGCGGTGACCATGCTGGGATCGAGATAAAAGTCGAGCCCGGTCAGATGTTCGCTGAAGATTTCGATCTTCACGCCGTCGGAGTCGAGCATGCCTTCGATCGCATAGGGGATGATCTCGCGGCTGATGCCCTTCATGGTGATCGGCTGCAAGGCGTGGGCGACCAGAATGTCGCGCACCAAAGCATAGGTTTCGTAGCTCGCCACGATATGGCCGGGCTCGGAAATCGATTGCAGGCGGGCGGCGAGGTTCGCTTCCGCGCCGATGATGGTGTATTCCATGCGGTCGGCGCTGCCGAAATTTCCGACATTGCAGTATCCGGTGTTGATGCCCATGCGGACGCGGAACGGATGCTCGACGCCAGCTTTGCGCCATTTCACGTTGAGTTCGGCCAGGCGATGTTGCATATCGGCGGCCATGCGCAGGCAGGCCTTGGCGTCTTCCGCTTCGCCTTTCGAATCCGGATCGCCGAAGAAGATCAGGATGGCGTCGCCGACGAATTTGTCGAGGGTGCCGCCATGCTTGAGCGCGATGTTGGACATTTCGGTGAAATATTCGTTGAGCAGCGCGGTGATCTGTTCCGGCTGCAACCGCTCCGTTGTGGCGGTGAAATCCTTGATGTCGGAAAAGAAGATGGTGAGTTTCTTGCGTTCGGTGTGGATGGCGACGTCCTTCTGGCCACTGAAAATGCTCTTGTAGATCTGCGGCGAGATGTAGCGTGAGATTTTCATCGACAACGTAGCGAGGAACTCGTTGGCGGTCTCCAATTCGCGGTTCATGCCGCGGATCGTCGCGGACTGGCGCTCCTGCATGCCGATGAAGGTGACGCCGGATGCCGCCATGAACACGAAATAAGCGAGCAGGTATTTGAAGGAAAATATGTTGGTTGCGAGCGGCTGGCTGATGGCGATTTCCTGGATGCCGCGCACGTCGCCGACCTTCCAGTCCCGTTTCGGGCTTTCCGGATGGGCATTGTGGCAGCTCACGCAGGCCTGTCCCATGATGACCGGCGCGATCAGGCGGACGTGGTCGGTCAGGAACGACGCCGAAACGGCGGTCAAATGCTGCTCGGGATGGGCGCGCAATTGCGCCAGCGCGGCCTTTTCAAAATCGTCCAGGCGGTGCGGTGCCCGGTTCTTGAACGGATAATCCGACACGAAGCGGTAGGCGATGTTGTGCTGTTGCTCGCTGATCACCCGGCCCAGTTCGAGCGAAAGCGTGGCGGGGATCGGGATGGCGCCCGGGACGGCCTCGTAATTGCTCGACACCTGGGTCTGTCCATGCACGGCGAGCACCCGGCCGACCACGTTGCTGGCGTAGTAGCCGCGCACGCTGCTGACCACCGAATTCAAATCGCCCGCCTGCCGCAGCAACGCGGTTTCCGTCAAATTGCGCAGATCGAGCCAGACCGCGAGCGGCAGGCCGGCGATCAACGCCAGCACCCACAGGACCGTGATCAGGCTGCGCGAGCCCGTCGTTACAGAACGAACGTTTTGCATCGGCTGACCTCTTT
>JBOHII010000114.1:0-5788 GCA_050725955.1 Pseudolabrys sp.
GCGTCGAAGGCCGGCCCGCAAGCGCCGCCGGGAAAAAAGCCCAGCGCCTTGAATTTCGCCGTGACCTTGGGATTCTTGATGGCCGCGGTGAACACTCCACCGCCTAAAGGCGGTGGCTTCAGGTTACGGCTTAAAGCCGGATTTGGTCCGCCATTCGGCGGACTCAGGTTACCTTGAAATTATCGTCTGGCTCGGGGGCTGCCTGATTTTTGATGTACTCCACCCATACCTCATCAGTAACGTTCCCGCTGCTGGCAACCCAGTAGCCCCGCGCCCACAAATGCTGCCCCCAATAGCGTTTGCGCAGAATGCCGAACTCGCCCAGCAGTTTATGCGAGCTTCTTCCCTTCAGGTGCTGCACCGCCCGAGACACGGATAAGCTCGGCGGAATCGACAATAGCATGTGTACATGGTCGCGGTTGACCGCTCCGGCATGGATGACAACCTCGTGCGCACGTGCTGTCTCGCGCAGCAGTTCTCGGCATCGTTGCCCCACATCCCCACCTAGCACCGGGTAGCGGTACTTCGTCACCCAGACCACATGATATTTGCAGTCCCAAACCGTGTGGCTCCCGTGCTTATACGCTTCCATCCAGCCACTTTACGCGCTAATCCCCCGCGATCCCATGCCGCCTAAAGGCGTGGGGTTTACTGATCCCCTATCGGGGACTCTAAACTCGCATCCCGGAGGGACTTTACCGCATGCCCACGAATCATGGTCCATTGCGCGTCGGCATCGGCGGCCCGGTCGGCTCCGGCAAGACCGCGCTGATGGACGCGCTGTGCAAAACCCTGCGCGATCGCTATCAGATCGCCGCCATCACCAATGACATCTATACCAAGTGGGACGCCGAATATCTGGTGCGCTCCGGCGCGCTGCCGGCCGATCGCATCGCCGGCGTTGAAACCGGCGGCTGCCCGCACACCGCTATCCGCGAGGACGCCTCGATCAACCTCGCCGCGATTGCCGACATGCGCGCCAAGTTTCCCGATCTCGATCTGGTGCTGATCGAATCCGGCGGCGACAATCTCGCCGCCACGTTTTCGCCCGAGCTTGCCGACCTGACGATTTACGTCATCGATGTTGCCGCCGGCGACAAGATCCCGTCGAAAGGCGGTCCCGGGATTACGCGTTCCGACCTGCTGGTGATCAACAAAGTCGATCTTGCGCCTTATGTCGGCGCCTCGCTCGAGGTAATGGAGCGCGACGCCAAGAAGATGCGCGGCGCGCGGCCCTTCGTTCTCACCAATTTGCGCGAAGGCAACGGTGTCGACGACATCGCGCGTTTTATTGTCGAGAAGGGTGGGATGGGACAATGACCGGCAGCCGCGACCGTCTCGAAGCCGCGCTGGCGCGCATTGCGGATCCGAAAGGCGAGGGCGCACGCACCTGCCTCACGGTCTATGCGCAAGCCGCGCGTGCTGCCGCCGACGCCGCCGATGCGCGTGCCAAAGCCGGCATTTCACTCGGCCCGATGGACGGCGCCATCGTCACCATCAAGGACTTGTTCGACGTCGCCGGCGAAATCACCCGCGCCGGCTCGAAAATTCTGGCGGAAGAAGGCCAGCCCGCGACAAGCGATGCGCCGGCGGTGCGCGCGCTGCGCCAGGGCGGTGCCGTGATCGTGGCCAAGACCAATATGAGCGAGTTCGCCTATACCGGCGTCGGCATGAACCCGCATTACGGCACGCCCGGCAATCCGGCCGACCGCAGCCGCGTTCCCGGCGGCTCGTCTGCCGGCGCAGGTGTCGCCGCCGCCGATGGCATCGGCGAGATCGCCATCGGCACCGACACCGGCGGCTCCGTCCGCATTCCCGCCGCGCTCTGCGGCGTGGTCGGATTCAAGCCGAGCCGCCAGCGCATTTCCATCGACGGCGCGTTTCCGCTGGCCAAGACCATCGACTCGATAGGCCCGCTCGCCCGCTCGGTCGCCGATTGTTACCGGGCCGACGCGGTGATGGCCGGCGACCGCTTCGTCCCGCTCGAACCGGCGCCGCTCGCCAATCTGCGCGTCGGCATCTTGCAGGGTCCGCCGCTCGAAGCGCTCGACGAGACGGTTGGAAAATCCTTCCCGCAGGCGATCGACCGCCTCGAACGCGCCGGCTGCCGGTTGTCGGACGAGCGCATCGCGTTGCTCGACGACATGGTCCGCGTCAACAGCCGCGGCGGTGTGCAGCCGGTGCAGGCCTATGCGCTGCATCGCGACCGGCTCGAGCGGCGCGCGGCCGATATCGATCCGAATGTTCGGGTGCGGCTGGAACGCGCCCGCAGCATCAGCGCCGCCGACTACCTCGACATGTGCGACGAACGCGCCAAACTCATCCCGGCCATGGCCGCGCGCCTTGCCGATATCGACGTGCTGGCGATGCCGACGACGCCGATGGTCGCGCCGACCATCGAGGAAATGACGCCGCCGGATGTCTTCGCGCGGAAGAACGCCATGCTGCTGCGCAATACCGTTATCTGGAATTTCTTCGACTGCTGCGCGATTTCGCTGCCCTTGCCGCGCGCGAGCGGCAGCCTGCCGACCGGCCTGATGCTGGTTGTGCGCAACGGCCAAGACCGCCGGCTGTTTGGCATCGCCGCGGCGGTCGAGCGCCTGTTGGCCGGATGACGGTTCAGAACTGCCGTAGCGTCTCGATCAGCAGCCGATACCGCTCCGGTCCCAGCCGCTGCAACAGTCTGGCCTCGTGCTTCTCGGACAGAGTCTTCGCCCGTGCCAGTATGCGTTGGCCCTCGCGCGTCAATCGTAACGCGTGCCGCCGCCCATCGACGGAAGAGGGCAGGCGTTGCGTGAGGCCGCGCCGCTCCAAACCGTGCAGCAGCCGCACCAGCCGTGCGCGCTCGATCCCCAAGGTCGCCGCCAACTCGGATTGCGACAAGCCGTGATTGGCGCCGATCACCACGAGTACCGAAAACTGCGCCGGGCTGATGTCGATGGTCGACAACCGGCGGATGAAGTCCTGAAACACCCAGACCTGCATACGCCGCACGAAATAGCCGAGCCGCTCGTTGAGGATGCCGAGGTCGATCGCCGGCTGGCTGCGGCGGCGCAACCGCTCCGTCTTTAGCAACGGCACGGTGCCCGATTGACGCCTCTTCTCAGCCATCGCCGCCGCCCTTTCTGCGCCGCTCCGGCCTGTGGAGCGTGGCCCGAACGCCATAATGCAGTTGACGAAATTAGTTGTCCACGTCAACAATATACCGCACGAGGAGGTGGCGGTGCGGCAGCGCGCCGTCGTTCGCCCGGATTTCACGCTTGTTAGGACCGGAGCAAATCCGGCATCATCGGCGCCAAGCCGTACAGGCAATAGGGAGGAGTTCAAAATGACACGCAAATCACCATCAAATTCGCGCCGCGTCACCCGCCGCACTTTCAACGCAGGGCTTGGCGCCGCCTTTGTCGCCGGAACCGCGCCTTTTAACATCGCGCGCGCGGCGGCTGGCCCGCTCAAAGTGGGCGTGCTGCTGCCGCGCTCCGGCTTCGAAGCCGGAATTGGCCAGGATTGTCAGCGTGGCGTCGATATCGCGTCAGGCATCCTCAAGGACCTCGGCATGCCGCCGCTGCAGATCATCAACGCCGATACCGAATCGAACGTTGAGACCGCCCGTTCGCGCGCCGAGAAACTGATCGGGGAGGGTGCGCAGCTTCTGATTGGCGCCTTCGATTCCGGACAGACCACGGCCATCGCACAGGTCTCCGAGCAAAAAGGAATTCCCCTTGTCATTAACATTGCGGCCGCCCCACCGATCACCGAACAGGGCTATAAATTCGTATTTCGTAATTTCCCAACCGCGCCCATGATCTTGCGCGACGCCTTCATCGACCAGAAGGAAGTATTGGCCGCGGTCGACGCCGCGCCGAAGACCGCGGTGTTCATGCACGTCAACGACACCTTTGGCACGGCGATGTCAAAAGGCATCGGCATAGTGATGCCGAAGTTCAACATGCCCTACAAGATAGTCGAGGAGATTGCCTACGATCCGGCGGCGCGCGACCTGTCGGTCGAAATCTCCAAGGCCAAGGCAACGGGCGCCGAAGTGCTGCTGTGCGTCAGCCGCCTCAACGACGCCATCCTGCTGACCCGCGAAATGGTCAAGCAACGCTGGACGCCGACGGCAATCATGAGCATGGGCCCCGGATGGTACGAAGATCAATACCTCAAGACCCTGGGCAAGCTCTCCGACGGGCCGCTCAGCTTCGCGCCCTGGTACGATTCGAACAAGAAGCTGTCCAAGCAGCTCGATGCCGCGCTCGCCAAGGCGCATCCGGGCGTCAACCTGAATACCAACCACGTCTTCACCTTCGAGGCGCTGCTGATCGCCGCCGACGCCTACAAACGCGCCGGCTCCGCCGACCCGAAGGCGCTCGCCGACGCGATCCGCAAGACCGACATCAAGGACAATGTCAGCATCGGTCCCGGCATCCAGTTCGACGCCAAAGGCCAGAACGACAAGATCAAGGGCGGCGGCATCCAGAACCGCGGCGGCAAGTTGATTACAGTCGCGCCGAAAGAAGCGGCCAACGGCAAACCGCAATGGCCGCTCAAGCCCTACGATAAGCGCGGCTGAAGAATTGTTGTTTTCCAGCTCACGCGGTCGCCGTCATGCCCGGGCTTTTTACCCGCAAGTCGGTTTTACCCGACTTGCGGCGCTTTATATGAAGTGGCGCCATCCCGCTTGGGTAGGCAACGCCGCGCGCGCCTGAGCGAGATCGCCGGACCGAGCCCGGCGATGAGAGGTGAGGAAACGGATCCCCGTGCCCGCAGATCTCTATCTCAATGTGGCCGTCGGAGGGATCCTTACCGGTCTCGTCTACGGCCTGATCGCGCTCGGCCTGTCGGTGATCTTCGGTGTGGTGCGCGTGGTCAATTTCGCTCATGGCGAGATGATGACCATCGCTATGTATATCGCGGTGACGCTGTTCACCGCATTCCACCTCGATCCATTGGTCATGCTGGTGCCGATTGCCGCGGTGATGTTCGCCTTCGGCTATGTGCTGCAAGTGCGGCTGATCAATCCGTTCATTACCCGGCCCGAGTACAGCCAGTTCCTGCTGCTGGTCGCGGTAGCGATCATCATTGTCAATGTGCTGCTGATCGCGTTCGGCCCCGACGCGCAGACTGTGCAGACATCCTACGCTTATGACAGTTTCCAGGTCGGGCTGCTGATCATCGACGCGACCAAGCTTTATGCCGGCCTGGCCGCCATTGTGGTGGCGGCGGGATTGTTCGTGTTTTTCCGTTATACGCGGCTCGGTACCGCCGTGCGCGCCTGCGCCGACAACTATACCGGCGCGCTAGTGGTCGGGCTCGACGTCAAGCATCTCTATGCCTTGACCTTCGGCCTGGGCGCGGCCTGCGTCGGCGCCGCCGGCTGCATGTTGTTGCTGATCTTCGATGTGACGCCCGCGGCCGGTCCGGCCTACACGTTGCTCGCCTTCGTCATCGTCATCACCGGCGGACTCGGCTCGATGCCGGGCGCGCTGGTCGGCGGCGTGTTGATCGGCCTCACCGAGGCGATGGCCGGGCTGTTGTTCACGCCTTCCGCAAAAAGTATGTGTTCTTTCGCCGTCCTGGTGCTGGTGCTGTTGTTCCGCCCGCAAGGCATCATGGGCAAGAGGGCGGCATGATCGCGCGGCTGATCGACGGTATTCCGAGCCGGACCCTGGTCTTGCTGGGTGCTCTGTTGGGAGTACTGATCCTCGCTCCGCTGGTCGCCAGCGACTACCTCATCACGGTGCTCATTCTGATCCTGTACTTCGCCTATGTCGGGCAAGCTTGGAAT
>JBOHII010000115.1:0-2543 GCA_050725955.1 Pseudolabrys sp.
GCAAGCAGCAAGTCGACGGCTTTCACCACACCTTCCGGATCTGCGCCGCAGCGGCTGGAAATATTAGCGCTCCATTCCTCAGGCTTCGGCGCTTCCTCGGCGGCTGATTCCAGGAATACATCGAACGGCACGTCGAGTACCACCGGACCCGGCCGACCGGTCACCATAGTCTTCCAAGCTTGGCGCACCGCGAGCGGCACCATCTCACCGCGCGTCGGCTGGAACACCTTCTTGCAATAGGAGCGAACGGTAGAAGGAAAGTCGGCCTGATAGTGCCGGTACAATTCCTGGAAAGCGCCGCGGTTGAACTGACTGGTCGGCACATTGCCGGTGACCGCCATGAACGGCACTGAGTCGAGATAGGCGTTGCCGAGCGAGATCGGCAGGTTCGCCGACCCCGGCCCGCACGATGTAAAGGTCGCCGTCGGCCGTCCCGAGACGCGATAGTAAACGTCCGCCATGAAGCCGGCGACGCTCTCGTGATGAACGGAGATGGTCTTGATGTCGTCCGAGCGCTCATACAGCGCGTCGATGAACTGGATGTTGCCGTGACCGCACAGGCCGAACACCTGGGGCACTTTTTCCTGGATCAGATAGTCGACGATGACCTGGGCACCGTTGAGCATGTTACGCGTCGACATCGGATTGTTCTCCTGAAGGTACGCTTGCAAGCCGCCATTACGGCGATTGCTTGGCGCGCTGGCCGGCGGTGGTGCCGGCGATCTTTCCGAACACGGCACCGTTCATCAGCCCGGTGCCGCCAGGATAGTTGAAATAGAAGATGCCGCCGACCAATTCACCGGTCGCATACAGGCCGGGGATCGCCGCGCCGTCGGTGTCCATGACGCGCGCGCTGGTGTCGATCTTGAGGCCGCCAAAGGTGAAAGTGAGCCCGCAGGTCACCGCATAAGCCTCGAACGGCGGCTGGTCGACCGTGTTGGCCCAGTTCGATTTCGGAATGGCCAGCCCGCGCGTGCCGCGCCCGTCCTTGACGTTCGGGTCGAACGGCACCTCGGTCATCACCGCCTTGTTGTATTCCTTGATTGTCGCTAGCGCCTTTTCGGCGTTCACGTCTTCCATCTTCTGGCACAGCTCTTCCAGCGTGTTGGCCCGCACCTTGGTCACTCGCTTGATGCGGTATTCATCGCGCAGCATCGGGATGATCTTGTTGTCGAACACCTGGTAGGCAAATTGCTTGGGCTGCATCAGGATGATGCGGCCGTTCTTAGCATAAGTGTAATTGCGGAAGTCGGAGCCCTCGTCGAGAAAGCGTTCCCCGTTGGCATTGATCATGATGCCCCACGGATAGGAGTGCTTCTGAAAGTTGTCGCCGACCGTCAGATCGCCGAATTCCGGTGCATTACGGTCCCAGGCAACCGCGTGGCCGCCCGACCAATTGCCGGTCGGCATGGCGCCGACATCAAGCGCCATATTAATGCCGTCGCCGGTGTTGAAGCGCGTGCCACGGATCTTGGCGAGTTCCCAGCCGGGCCCGAGATAGCGCGTGCGCATTTCCGCGTTGGCCTGGAAGCCGCCGGCCGCGAGTACCACGTCCTTGGCCCGCACTTCGACGGTATGCCCGTTGTATTTGACGCGCACGCCTTTGACGCCGTCGTCGTCGGCGATCAGCGACAGCGCGCGAGCGCCGTAGGCGAGGGCAATATCGTTTTTGTGCGCGATCTTGGTAAGCGCATCGACCAGCCCCGGCCCGCCACCCCAAGCCTCCACCGTGAGGCCGCCCCAGAACTTGAACATGCCGCCGATCTTGTAGGCCTGGCGCCCCCAAATCGGCATGAAGCGCACCCCCTTGTCGCGCATCCACAACATAGTTGCCTTGCTGCGGGTTATGAGTATCTCACACAGGTCGGGGTCGGTGCGATATTCGGTGATGCGGCCCATGTCATCGAAGTATTTCTCTTCGGTGTAGGTGCCGAAATCGGATTTTGCCACTTCCTCGTCCGTCAGGTCCGGCATCAACGCGCGCAGATCTTCGACGCCGTTATAAACGCAGCGAAACGCGCCGGCGGTGAACCGGCTGTTGCCGCCGGCCTCGTCTTCCGGCGCTCGCTCCAGCACCAGTACGGAAACGCCTTGTTCGGCCGCGGCAAGCGCCGCGCAAAATGCCGCATTGCCGCCGCCGACAACGATGACATCCGTGGATTGGGGTAACGCTGTCGTCATAATGCTTCTTGGAACCTCGTCTATGAGACCCGACCAGGACCGGCGGGCGTGGAGCCGAAATCGGCGAATTTATCGGCACCGGCAACGATCGGCTGGCCGGCCGAACACCTGCGATTAAGCACGCGGCTAATTCGCCAGCAAGACCGGCAAGGCGGCTTTGGCCAGGACGTGTTGGGTCGCCCCGCCGAAAATCATCTGGCGCAACCGGCTTTGCGTGTAGGCGCCCTTGACCAGGAGGTCGCAGCCCAAGGATTGCGCAGCCGCCAGGATGGCCTCACCGGTGCTTCTGCCTTCAAGTTCGACGCGCATCGGCTCCGCGGCAATTCCGTTGCGCTGCAAATATCGGATCAACTGCTCGGCCG
>JBOHII010000116.1:0-5139 GCA_050725955.1 Pseudolabrys sp.
CTACCTCGGCGGCGGCTTTGACCGCAGCCCTCACCTCGTTACAGGCTGAGTCCCAGACGCTCAGCGCCAGCTTGTCGGTCGTGCAGATCCGCCAGGACTTCACCAAGGCGACGATCAACACGCTGCAGACCGGCGCCTCCGACCTCACCCTCGCCGACTCCAACGAGGAAGGCGCCAACCTGCTTGCGTTGCAGACCCGCCAGCAATTGTCGTCCACTGCGTTGTCGCTTGCTTCGCAGGCCGACCAGAACGTGCTGCGGCTGTTCCGCTAAGCTTCATCGAGTTCTCGACGGAAACGGCGGCCCCAGGGCCGCCGTTTTTTTACGTCCGGCACAATTATAGTTAATGAATTCTTAATTCAATCGAATTTAACCGTCCGTCAACCTTAACATCTCATTATCACCGATAAGCGATTTGGGCCCAGCGAGGGATGGAGACTCCCATGAGTGAAATTGTGCTGTCAGCAGGCGTGCGTTCGAACTTGCTGCAATTACAGCAGACGTCGGATTTGATAACGCAAACGCAAAACCGGCTGGCCACGGGCAAGAAGGTCAACTCGGCCCTCGACAATGCCATCAGCTTTTTCACCGCGCAGAGCCTCGACACCCGGGCCAATAACCTGAATGCACTGCTGGACTCCATGTCCAACGGCGTCAGCACGATTCAGGCCGCCAACAACGGCATCACATCAATCACAAAACTGGTGCAGTCGGCGCAAGCCCTCGTCAGCCAAGCCCAGCAGGCCAACAACACGACGACTCAAGCAAGCCTCGCCACACAGTTTGATAGTCTGCTGACCCAGATCGGCCAGCTCGCAGGCGACTCCGGCTTCAACGGCGTCAACCTGCTTGCCGGCAATACCCTGGTCGTCACGCTCGACGACACAGGCAATGCAAGTATCAGCGTGACCGGTGTCGACTATACCAACGCCAATGCGACACCGCTTAGCATCGCCGGCGCAGCCAATAACTGGGCGAGCGCCACGGACATCACGGCGGCGTCGACCGCTCTGACCGCCGCGCTCACCTCGCTGCAGGCTGAATCCCAGACGCTGAGCTCCAGCCTATCGACCGTGCAGGTCCGTCAAGACTTTACAAAGTCGATGATCAATACGTTGCAGACCGGCTCTGACAACCTTACCCTTGCAGACAGCAATGAAGAGGGCGCAAACTTGCTCGCGTTGCAGACGCGTCAACAACTGTCGAGCACCGCACTGTCTCTCGCTTCGCAGGCCGATCAGAACGTATTGCGGTTGTTCCGCTAGCAGCGGCCATCATAAGCGGCGCAAGGATTCTACCTCGCGCCGCCTCCGCATTGGCAAGCGGCCGCAAGGAGCGGCGTCGAATGGGCCTCAAAGTCGAACTAAAACCCGGCGAACGGTTCATCATGGGCGAATGCCTGGTCACCAATGGCGATCAGCGCACGCGGCTGTTGGTCGAAGGGCAGGCACCGATCCTGCGCGAAAAAGACATCATGATGCCGAAGCAGGCCGACACGCCGGCCAAGCGCATCTATCTCTGCGTCCAGCTTATGTACACCTCGCGCGACGCCACCCTGCACCACGCGACTTATTTCACGCTGATGCGCGACTTGGTGCAGGCAGCGCCGAGTTCGTGGCCGCACATGCAGGCCATCAGCAATCACATTATAGCCGGCCAGATGTATAAGGCGCTCAAGTGCGCCAAGGCCCTGATCGCTTACGAAAAGGAGCTGCTCGACAATGCGACACGCAACACGCGCCTACGACGCGATCGCGAACAAGACCGCAAATCCGCGTGAACTGGAAGCCGATCTGCTGCTGAGCGCGGCGGCCCGCCTGCAGGCGATCCGCGACGGCTGGGACGACAGGAGTCCCGAACTCGACGCCGCGCTGCTCTATAACCGCAAGCTGTGGTCGATCTTTGTCACCTCGGCGACCAGCGCGGAAAATCAGCTTCCGGCCGGCTTGCGCCAGAACGTCGCCAATCTGGGGATTTTCGTTTTCAAGCAGACGATGGCCGTGCTGGCCGACCCCAAGCCGGAAAACCTCGGTTCGCTGATCAACATTAACCGCGAACTCGCGGCGGGTTTGCTGGCGCGCGCCTGATTCACGTCACAGGCGATACAACACAAGCACTATGGCTTCGCTGCGATGCGCAACGGCGCATGCAGAGTGTTGCTCCAAATCAATGCTCGCGGAAAATCAGTTTGGCGCGATCGCGCAATGCCGCCTCGACGGCGAGTGAAAACATAATTTTTTCAACGCGCTCGCGTTAATTTGTCCAGGCAAATATTGGCCCGTTACAGACCGGGGATAACCTTGCCGATGTCATAATATGCCCACGCCAGTGCGATTTTTTAAGGTTCGGTATCGCAAAGCGGAGGGCTGACCAATGCGTGATTTCCGACGCGTGCCAGCGCGCGTTCCGCCTGGCACGAAATATATACTCGAAAGCCACGGGCTACTCGTGCGACGATACGTCGAGTTTCCTAACGGCCGCAGAGTGCAGCTTGCAACTCGAAAAGCAATGACCTGCACATGCGCGGTTTGGCAACTGATCGGCATTGTCCCGGACCAGAATGCCGCCCGCATGGAGCCGGCGCTGCGGCCCGCGCGGCCGCGCGCTACAGCCGGCCACCGCGCTTCCGCATTAGCCCGATGGATGTCTGTTAGCGGCCCGTAATGGCGATGGCGCAGCCAGGGCCTAAGATCTAATTGACCTGGTTTATTGTTAGCCGGTCACCGGCGAGAGATAAGTGAGCAAGTTGAGCTGCGACATCCTGGCCGTCGTCGACAGCGAAGCTGACAGGCTCGTCTGCAGCGACAAGATCTGCGCGCCGATCTGCGTCGTGTCGACGCCTTCGATCGATTGCTGCATCGTGGTCAGCATATCGGTCGTTTGCTGATGCAGGCTTTTCGTCGAGGCCATAGCCGATTGCGCATTGGCCAAACTGCTCTCGATATCGCTGATGTTCTGAACACCCGCCGGAACGGCGAGCGCGGCGTAGACGCGGCTGTTGAGCGCCGTATAGCTGCCCGACGCATTGGCGTCGCTTGACGAATAACTCGTCGCCGCCAACGCCGCTATGCTTTGCACGATCGCGCGGATGCCCTGTTCGTTCGCCCGCGTGCCGTAAGAGACGGTCGTCGAAGGGTCGATACGCGCCGTCGCGGTCGAACGTGCGGAGCCGGAGCCATCCTCGCCGGTGTACCAAATGACCGTGTCGGCCGACGTTCCATTCACCAACGCTGTGGCGGTCGCGGGCGAGCCGCTGACCCGTTGCGGCGGATCGTCGAAGAAATCGTTGGACGCCGCCATGGCGGAGGCCGCCGACAGCGAGGTGCTGCCGATCTGGCTGACTCCGGCGGTCAGCGCGGCCTGCAGGTTGGCCGCGGTCGCAGTCGACGTGGCGCCGATGGTGAATTGATTGGGGCCGGGCGGCGCCGAACTCGTCGCCGTCAGCGTCAGCGTCTGGCTGGTGCCGTCGGGCAGCGCGAAAGTGTAGGTGATGCTGTCGCCGTCGCTGGGATTGGTCGCGCCGAGATCGACCGAAATCGAAGCCGGCGAGCCGGCGGGACCGGTGACCGTCGCGCCGGTCAGCGTCGAACTAACCCCGGCGAGCTTGAGGCCGAACGGCGAGCCGGCGGTGTCTTCATTGACCGCAACCACCGTTCCGGAGGCCGCCGGAATGACCAGGCGGCCGAGCCCGTCAGCGCCGAGGTCGGCCTGGTTGCGCTCTGCGATCACCTGCTTGAGGCCGGCCTGCGCACCGTTGCCGTTGAGAATATGATCGGCGCTGTCGACCGATGGCTGGTTCGTGCCGCTGCCGGAAAACAGATAACCATTGCCGCCTTGGGTATTCAGCATGCTGAGTATTTGATCGAGCATGTCGGCGGCGGTTTTCTGCACCGTCGTCTGGCCGGTGCTGTCGATGGCAAAGGCAGGTTGGCTCGTCGACGATTGAACCGTGCTGCCGATACTAGCGATTTGCTGCAGCACCGTCTGCTGCAGGCTAATGGTCGTGCCGACGTTCGCGATCGTGTCGTCGAAGCTGCTGATCGCGGCCAACTGCGCGGTCAATGAGACGGCGATGCCGCTCTGCGAGCCGAGGCCGGCGTAGGTATCCGATTTTTGTCCCGAGCCAAGCTGGCGTTGCAGGTCGTCGAGCTGCTTGTTGATATCGAGCGCCGATTGAATCAGCGGAGAGATATTCGATGTAACGCCGGAAATCGTCATGCCATCCTCACATCACATCTGTAGCAATGCATCTAACATCGCCTTGACGGTCGACATCACGCGTGCATTCGCTCCGTAGGCATTCTGCAGTGTCAGCAGGTGCGCCATTTCGGTGTCGATATTGACTGCCGAGGTGGCATCGAAGCGCGATTGCAGCGCGTTTACGACGATGTCCTGACCGGCTTTCAAGTTGTCGGCTGAATTGGCCGCGATGCTCTGCACGCTGATCATCTGGCTGATATAGGCGCCGAGCGTTCCCTGGAACGGCGCACTGGCCGCGCCGATGCCCGCCGCCGGAGAATATTCGAGCGAAGCATTGACCAGTTGGTTGTAGATGAAGTTCGGCCGGGTCGCATCGCCGGCCGGCGTGCCGGATTGATAGGTAACGAGCAACGAGGGATCGGCGACCAGCGCGCTGTTGACCGCGATGCGCCCGGCATAGCCGGTGCTTTCGGCGCCGGCCCCGGTTATGGCGCCGGTATATGGCGATGTGCCGTCAACGAAGAGCGGTAGCGCGGCGGACCCGCCGGTCAAGGAGGTCGCGGTGGTCGTGGTCGAGACGGCATCGACTGTAATTGCGGGGGAGCCGCTATCGACGACTTCCAGGATCGAGCCCGACGGATTGGAGAATTGCAGGCCGGCCGCCCCGAGCGCGGTATTGAGCTGAGTCGCAACCGACGCCGGGCCGCCGGAAAAGTCGACGCCGATCACGGTGTCGTTCGGATCCGCCGTCGCCGCGTTCGACAGCGGTAAGGCCGACGGATCGTCGACCCGCATGATCGTGATGTTGTGCTGGACGCTGAACGCATCGGTGTAGGAAACCTGGACGGTATTTCCGTTCGACAGGCCGCTGATGTCGGCGTCGAATCCACCCGCAACCGCTGTCCCGGCCGTGGTGGTGTCGGAGAGCGCCGTCGACATT
>JBOHII010000117.1:0-3066 GCA_050725955.1 Pseudolabrys sp.
GCCGAGATCACCAAGGGCGTCAACAAGCTGACCGACTCGGCGACCAAGCAGATCGATATCGTCGGCGGCGACGCCCACCGCACTTTGATTCATATCGATAAGGCGGTGGGAGACCTCGCCAAGCACCCCTCGCGCCTGCTGTTCGGGGGCTGAGCGCCGCAGGTCCCGGGCGCTTCGAGTGTGCTTGCGGGAGCTTGCCGGTGGTGGACCGAGAGCGGTGACTATTCTCCGCTCGCCAGCACCGCGCGGGTCTGCTGGTCGGGGCCGAACTCATCGGCATTGTCGATGTCCATCAGCTCGGCCAGCCGGGTGCGCGCGCGGTTGACGCGCGACTTGATGGTGCCGACCGCACAGCCGCAGATATTGGCGGCTTCCTCGTAGGAGAAGCCGGACGCGCCGACCAGGATGAGTGCCTCGCGCTGGTCCGCCGGCAATTGCGCCAGCGCCTCGCGGAATTCGCGAAACTCGACCTGGCCGTATTGCTCGGGCTGCGATTTCAACGTCTCGGCATAGCGGCCTTCGCCATCCTCGACTTCGCGCCGGCGCTTGCGATATTCGGAGCGGAAATGATTGCGCAGAATGGTGAACAGCCAGGCCGCCATGTTGGTGCCGGGCTGGAAGGAATCGATGTTGGCGAGCGCGCGCATCAGCGTTTCCTGCACCAGATCGTCTGCGCGGTCGACGTTACCGCATAGCGATATCGCGAATGCGCGGAGGCTGGGCACCGCGCCGAGAATGGCTTTACGGACCGATTCGTCCATGCGCTATTGCCCGTCTTTGTTTCCGTTGCCATCGATACGGTCAATCAGGTTGGTGAACCGATCCGGTACGCCTTGGTTCACCACATCGTCGTACATGGCGCGCAGCTGCTGGCCCAGCCTGGACTGCACCTCGCGGCTAAGCTTGGCGGGCTTGGGGTCGGCCTTCCGGTTGCGGGTATCCGCTGCTTCCATCGGCTTTTGTTGTCCTACCGGTTTGCGTTCGTTCATCGCTAAACCCCAAAACCCTCAACCCAGCCCGGGCGCAGGTCCCCATCTGACAATGAGGCAAAACCCCTGAATTGGCAGATGGTTCCATTATTAGGGAACTTTTTTCCGGCGGCCACGTTATCCGGTCTGATCGGGCTTGAGTGGCCATGCGGGGCGGTGTCCAATCGGCCATTGGAGCATTGGTTCGGGAGGGTTTCTTGTCTATATCCCAATCTGTTGCGCAACACCTGCCGTATCTGCGGCGGTATGCGAGGGCGCTTGCGGGCAGCCAGGACTCTGGCGATGCCTATGTGGCGGCGACGTTGGAGGCTCTGGTCGAGGATCCCACGCTGTTGGATGCGACCGCCTCGACCCGCGTCGCACTCTATCGGTTATTCACGAAAATTTGGAATTCGATCTCGCTCAACGGCAAGGCCACGCCTGCCGGAGTGGAGCAGCCGGTCGAACGACATCTCGCCCAGATTGCGCCATTGCCGCGGCAGGCATTTCTGCTGGTGGCGCTGGAAGGATTTTCCGAGGACGATGCCGCCAAGGTGCTCGACATCGACGTGCCGGCGCTGCGCGGGCTGGTGGAGGATTCCGGCCGCGAACTCGCCGCCGAGATCGCCACCGACGTGCTGATCATCGAGGACGAGACCTTCATCGCACTCGATCTCGAAGGCCTGGTGGAAAATCTCGGCCATCGCGTGCTCGGCGTCGCGCGCACCCACAGCGAAGCAATGGCGCTGGCCAATACCAAGCGGCCGGGAATCATTCTCGCCGATATTCAGTTGGCCGATGGCTCGTCCGGGCTCGACGCGGTCAACGAGATGCTGCGCTCGTTCGAAGTGCCGGTGATTTTCATCACCGCCTATCCGGAACGCTTCCTCACCGGCGAGCGGCCGGAGCCGGCGTTCCTCATCGCCAAGCCATTCCAGCCGGCGACCGTGTCGGCGGTGTTGAGCCAGGCGCTATTTTTCGAGCGCAACGCCAAGCGGCGCGAGCGCAAGGCGAGTTAGCTTCGGCGCCAGAACAAACCGATTGCGGAAGTGCGCGGAACGGCGAAACGCCTGTTTCGAGGACGCCGGGTTGTTGCGGGAACTCAGCGTGTCCGTGCGCCTTTTCTGGCGAGCGCGTAGCCGAGCATCACCGCTTCCACGAGCATGACGATCTGCATGTCTCGCTGGCCCGTCGGTCCCGGCGCGCTAGTGGTTGCGGATTTGCCGCGCAATGCCCACCATATCGCGCCCGCGGCGGCGCTCGCGGCCGCATAAACACCGCCCACGATGAGGAACGCATCAGGCGATCCAAATTGCGTTTGCAGCGCCATCGTTCCAGCCACGGTAAAATTATACATCGCCACAATGCCAAAGCCGGCAACGGCTATCGCCACCAGCGCGCGGCGCATGAGGCGGCCAAACAAAAGGCCGGTCGCCATTTCGGTGATTTGATCGAGCTGCATGTTTTTTCGGGCGTTTTCGTTAGCGCCGGTTCGCCAACCCGGCCAGAAACCCGACCCCGGCCGCCGCCGCCAGCATGAGCAAGGGGCGCTCTTCGATCTCGCCGGTCAGTTTCTTCAGCGCCCCGCTGCCCAACCGCGTCGCTTCCTCGGCGAGCGTTTGGCCAGCGTCGGAAGCGCCGTTGCTCACGCGATTGGCGATGCGCTCAAGGGCTTCGCTGACGAAATCGCCGATCTCGCTGGACGCCCCGGATACCTCGCGCCGTGTGCTTCCCGACAGGCGGCGCAGCCGCGTTTCCAGGTCGCTCACCAAATCTTTGATGGCCGCCACTTCTTCGGCGGTAGCGGATTTAGCTGCACGCGTGGCCATTGTTTTGCTCTCTTGTTATCGGTCATTGAACCGCGCATGGAAAACGTCCGCGTGACGCATAAGTTCCCGAGGGCCATGAAACGGGGCGCCATGAAACGGTTTGTCCGTTTCTGCGTTGACGTAACCCGTTGATCTTTATTGCGGCCGTTGAATTCACCGATGCGTGAACGGCTCGCGAAAACGAAATTGTCCCATTCATTGACAGGGCAGGCTATGTCCGTATTCATTGCAAATCCTGATTCACAGCCTGTTGAGCCAAACGCTCGTGT
>JBOHII010000118.1:0-10274 GCA_050725955.1 Pseudolabrys sp.
GTCCAGAAAATGTCTTGTCCGTTCCTGATGCTGCATGGAGAGGGCGACGAGCAGATCCCGTTGCCGGAGGCACAGAAGTGCTTCGACGCGGTGGGCTCAAAAAACAAGACGATGAAGATCTTCAGCCGCGAGGACGGCGGCTATCACCACTGCCAGATCGACAACCAGAGCATATGCTCGGCCTATATGTGGGACTGGCTCGAGCAGGTGTTGCAGCCGGCGCGCTAGTGCATCCTTCGCGCCGGCCGCCGAACAGCAAGCGTTACTGCTTCACCGTAATATTATTGTCCTTGATGATCTTGCCCCAGCGCGCGGTTTCGCTCTTGACGAAGGCAACGGCCGCCGCCTGCGAGCGCTGATCCTTCGGGAACGCCGACACGCCTTCGCCCGCCCAGGTCTTCTCGATCCCCGGATCGGACACCGCCTCTTGCAGCGCGGCGTTGAGCGTCGCGATCACCGGGGCAGGCGTGCCGGCCGGCGCGAACAGGCCTTGCCAATAGACGATGTCGAACTGCGGCCCGAGCAGGGCGGGGATGCTTTCGGCGTTCGGCAACAGCGGCGACCTCTCCATCGAGGTGATGCCATAGGCCTTCAACTTGCCGGCCCTGACGTGGCCCACGAGCGATTGCGGCGTGCCGATGAACACATCGACATGGTCGCCCAAGAGATCGGTCATCGCCGGCGCCGCACCCCGATAAGGGATTTGGTCGAGCTTCGACTTGGTGACCTGGATGAACAGCGACGAGGTCAAATGGCCGGTGGTGCCGAAGCCCGGCAGCGCCTCTTTCAGACGCTCCTTCTGCATCAGTGCGATCAGGTCCTTGAGGTTTTTCGGCGCGAGACCCGGGCGGCCGACCAGCACCAGCGGGTTCTTGTTGATCAGCCCGACCGGAACGATGTCTTTCGCGGTATCGAACGGCAGATTCTTGAACAGCGTGACGTTCGCGGTGATCTGCAGATTGTGCACCAGCAGCGTGTAGCCGTCGGGCGTCGCCTTGGCGAGTTTGTTGGTGGCGATGATGGTGCTGCCGCCGGTCACGTTTTCGACGATGAAATTCTGCCCGAGTTTCTTGGTCAGGAAGTTGCCGATCACGCGCGCCGTTTCGTCGGTTGGGCCGCCGGCCGGGTAGGGCACGATCATGGTCACGGTGCGGTCCGGGTATTTCTGCGCCATGACCGGCGCTGCGACGACAACGACGCCGAGCGCGGCCAGAGCGATGGTAACGGCACGCTTGAGCATTTGATCCTCCCTGATGTGGTTTTCTGTTTTTTGTAAGCTTACGCCTGCGGTATCACGGGCAACAAGAGGTAAGGCTGCTTGCCTGCGGCAAAGTGCAGCGTATTGCGGCAGGCGAAAATTTCAACGGGCCGGTCGTCGGGATCGATATGCAGGAAGGGGCCGACGCCCTTCATCGGATAGGGCGCGTTGTGCAGCGCCGCGTCGCGGCCGTCGACCTCGTAATCCTTGCCGCGCACGCTGAGCGCCAGCCGGTAGCCGGGCGGCACCACAATGCAAGTCGGCCAGATTTCGATGTCGAGCTCGACCGGTTCGCCGGGCTTGAGCGGCCATTCCTCGTCGTGGGTGTGCCAGGGCCGGTAGGGCCGCGACAGCTTCGCGTCAAGCTTGCGATGCGACGCGCGCAGCCAGCCGAGCCCGATCGGCGTGCGCGGGTCATTGGAGCCGATGAAGGTGACGTCCTGGCCGGCCGGGTCGATCAAGCGCAGCGCCAGAAACAAATCGGCATCGGTCGTTTCGGAAGACACCCACAGCTTGGCGGCGAGCGGGCCGGTGATTTCCAGGCTCTTGCCGAGCGGCGGCGTCATGAAAGTGAGGCCGTCGCCGGCGGTGTCGTAGCTCAGCGTCGTCGCGGCCGCCGGCGCATCGGGAGCGAGCGCGCCATCCGGCTGCAGGAAATATTTGGTCCATTGCGTGCGCGCCAGCGGCCATTCGCTCTCGGCGCGCAGCACGAATTTCTCACCGGGGTGGCGGATGTTGAGCGAAACGCGCGGCTGCTTGTCCCAGCCGGTGTTCTCGCCTTTGAGGAAGTGGCCGAAGAAACGCTTTTGCAAAGCTTCGCCGTAGCTGCTGTAGAAATGCGTGAAATGGGTGTCGCCATGCACCTCGAGCCATTTCTGTTTCGAGCCGGCGGCAAGCCAACCTTCGAAATTGCCGCGCGAATGCAGGCCCATGCCGCCCCAATTGCCGGCGGAGAGCAGCGGCGCCTCGATGGCGGCGAAGTCGGCGGTGCGTGAGGCGTAATAATCGTCGTCGAGGCGGCGGCGCTTGATATCACCGGCGCAGTCGGCGCGGTTTTTCGCCAGCGCCTCTTCCGGCAAAGTTTGCGGACCGGCGGCGGCGTCTCCGGTTACCGGGTTTTTGCAGCCGCGCTCGCCGACGCCGTGCTGCACGCGCAGCACCTGGCGGCCGAACCAGCTCTTGAAGAAATTGCAAAGGATGCCGCCATGCCGGCTCAGCTCCCGGTAATAGTCGCAGGAGCCTTCCCAGACGCACAGCGCGGCGAGGTGCGGCGGATTGAGCGCGCCGACATCCCACTGGTTCATGGCGTAGTAGGAAATGCCGTGGATGCCGACCTTGCCGTTGCTCCAGCTTTGCGTGCCGGCCCATTCGACGCAACGGTAGAGGTCTAGCGTCTCGCGCGGCGACCACACGTCGAGATAGCCGGGCGAGCGGCCGGCGCCGCGCGAATCGACGCGCACGATGACGTAGCCGTCCGGCACCCATTTTTCCGGGTCCACCAGCTCCCAGTTCTGATATTTGTTGCTGGAGCCTTCGAGCACGTTGGGCGCCGCCTTGATGAGCCGCATCCAGTTGCCCTTGTAGCCTTCCTGAAAAGCCTGGCCCTTGGCGTAGGGACCGTAGGTGAGAATGACGGGGTGCCGGCCGCCGCCCGGCGGACCGAACACGTCGGCGCGCAGCACCAGCCCGTCGTCCATGGTGACGGGCGCGTCCCAGTCGATCTGCATGCCGTCGCGGATTTCGCTTTTTGCAATGTCCGTTTTTGCGTCCATGGTTATACCGTCCGGTTGACTGAGGCGTTGCCCTGCGGCCGGTGCCGCTTCACCGCATCGGGGTTTGTGGAATCGGCGCCCATGTAGACGCCGCGCTCCCATGTCCGCTTCAGGGAATCGGAAACCTTCAGGCTCATCTTGCCGATATTCTGGATTTCGATGTCGACGGTTTCGCCGTCCTGCAAGGCGCCGAGGCCTTCATGGTTGGTGCCGCAGGAAATGAGGTCGCCGGAGTTCATGGTCATCACCGTGGTGGCGAACTCGATGAGTGCGGGCACCCGGTGTTCCATGTCGTCGGTGTTGTAGTTGTGGCGGAGCTGGCCGTCGTTCCAGAAGCGCACGATCAGATCGTTCGGGTCGGCAATTTCATCGGCGGTCGCTATACAGGGTCCGATCGGCGCGAAGGTATCGAAAGATTTCCCGAGCCAACTCGTCAAAGGGCTCGCCGGCCAGGTCTTGCGGCCTTGCTCGCGCGCCGACACGTCGATCATGGCGGTGTAGCCGAACACCGCGCTTTTCCAGTCCTTGGCCTTCACCATCTTGGCCGGCCCCTTGATGACGATGGCGAGTTCGGCTTCGTGCATGAACATCCACGGCACCGTGTATTCCGGCAACATGATGGTGTCGCCGGGACCGACCACCGCGTCGGGATTTTTCATGAACATGTTGAGCGGTCGGGCTTCGCGCTGGGCATGTTCCCAGTAATTGGCGATGCAGGCGAGGATCTTGCCCGGCCGCGGCAGCGGTGGGCGCAAGCGCACTTTCTCGAGCGGCAACGCGGCTCCGTCGCCGGCGAGCTTCTCCAGCGCGGGGCGCAGGGCGTCGAAGGCGTCGATGATGCCCTGCATGGTCAATTGCGGCGTGTAGCTTTTTTTCACTGCTGCCGAGATATCGACAACGCCACGTTCGGTGAGCACACCCGGCGATGCCTCGGAACCGGGCGCCGTTTGGAACAACACAAGCTTCACGAAAGGCCCTCCCGCATCGACTGCAAGGCAGCGTTTTTTGTCGCGGCCGGCCTTTTGCGTCCGCCGGCCGTTAAGGGTTTTTTTACCATCAATTAACTGCAAAAAAAGCAGGCAGGGCAATAATGCGCCGGTTCTCGCATACCAGGGATTTTATCCGGAATGCTGTTTTCGCTCGATTTGAAGCGTGCCTCGGCGTTGCTCGTACTGGTCGGGCTTGCCGCGTTCGCGGTTGTCTTCGGGGCGTTGAGTATCATCGCACCCAATTGGGCGGCCACCCTCGTTTCCGGCAGTTCGGCAACGGCGCTCAGCGCCGTTTTTGCCGCCGTCCTTGCCCAGCTTGCAATGAGCGCCACCGGCGCCGTTCTGACCGGGCACCAAAGCCGGGAAATAGCGCAGATCCGCACCACCATCGACAGCATGTCGCAAGGGCTGTGCATGTTCGACGCCGCCGAGCGGCTGGTCGTCTGCAACGCGCAATATTACAAGATGTATGAGCTGACGCCGGAAGACGTAAAGCCGGGAGCGACGCTGTCGGCGGTGCTGGCGAAACGCGTCGCCCAGGGCACGTTCTCGCGCGATCCACAGGAATACCGCAAAGAATTTCTGACCGCGGTCGCGCGCGGGCGCACCATCGTGCATGAGGTCAAGTCCAAGGGCGGGCACCTGCTGCTGGTTACCAATCATCCCATGCCGGGCGGCGGCTGGATCGGCACGCACGAGGACATCACCGAGCGGCGGCAGGCCGAGCTGCAACGCACCGCCATGCAGCACCAGGAAGAGCGCCGCGCCGTCATCGAAAACGCGATTTCGACGTTCCGCGAGCGGGCCGAAAGTCTGCTGCGCATGGTAGCCGACAGCGCAGGCGAAATGCGCACGACGGCGGCGAGCCTGTTCAATGCATCGGGCCATACCTCGAAACGCGCCGAAAGCGCGGTGCACACGTCGAACGAGGCTTCGACCAATGTCGAGACCGCGGCGGTTGCCGCCGAAGAATTGTCGAGCTCGATCGCCGAGATCGGACGCCGGCTCAACCAGACCACCGAGGTGGTGCGGGTCGCAGTCGGCGAAGCGCAGGTGACCAATCAGGATATCGGCGCGCTGGCGATCGGCGCGCAGAAGATCGGCGACGTCACCAATCTGATCCGCAATATCGCCGGGCAGACGAATCTCCTGGCGCTCAATGCCACCATCGAGGCGGCGCGCGCCGGCGAAGCGGGCCGCGGCTTCGCGGTGGTCGCCTCCGAGGTCAAATCGCTCGCGGTGCAGACCGCGAAGGCGACCGAGGATATTTCCAATCAGATCGAGGAAGTGCAGAACTCGACCGGCAAAGCCGTGGAAGCGATCGGACGGATCGCCCATCGCATGCAGGAGATCGAAAACTACACCATGGCCGTCGCCGCGTCGGTGCAGCAGCAGAATGCCGCGACCGGCGAGATTTCGAAGAACGTGACCGGCGCCGCCGACGGCGCCAAGCTGATCGTCACGGTGTTGAGCGAGGTGGCCGGCGCCACCACCGAAACGCAGAATTCGGCGCAGACCGTGCTCGTCGCGGCGGAATCGGTGGAGCAGGCGGCAGCCAATCTGCGCAACGAAGTCGAAGGCTTCCTCACGAAAGTGGCGGTCTAGCCGCGGAGCTAAGCCCCGCCGGCAACCCCGCCCGGCTTTTTGGCCTGCAGCCGTTGCTCGAGCCTATCCTTGTCGACCACCATGCGCTCATGCGTGCCGCTGCCGATCTGTTCGATCTCGTCGCGTGCGCTCACCTTGAATTCGACGCGGCGGCCGTCGACTTTGGTCACCTCGGCCTCGGCGGTCACCTGATGGCCGACCGGTGTCGCCGCCAGATGGCGGAGATCGACGGCGGTGCCGACCGCGCTCTCGCCGGGGTCGAGATAACCGCGTACCGCGTTGAGCGCGGCGTTCTCCATCGCCGTCACCATCATCGGCGTGGCGAACACCTGCGGCAGGCTGCCGTCCTTGAACTGATTGGCGAGATGCGCCGGCATCACGCGCAGCGTGTAGGTGCCTCTCGCTCCCACCGGAATCGGGCGCATTAGTTTGCCTCTCCTGCCGGCCGCACGTGATTGATCGCCGGCGCCAGCACGATGCCGCAAAGCGACCGGCATTGCCGGGACCATGCTACAGAAATGGCCGAGTGTCGCTCGCTTTTGCTATGAAATTATCTGCCCCCTGGCCCGCCGATTTGCCGACTAAACGCCTGCAATTGAGCCGGAATTTCCACTTTCCAAGGGTCGGAAACCGACCGATTTCGCGCTATAGTTCGCCCCAGCAAGGGGAAGCCGGCCGTGCGGTCGGTCAAGCTGCCGTTCATTGAGCACGACGCTGCGCCGGTGCTGGCCAACGATCGCCGAGTACCGACACATTGATTTTGCGGTGTCACTTAAAGCACCTGACGGGCAACCGGTAATGGCCACGCCGATTTTTGGTGATCAAGATAAAGCGAAGGAAATTGCCTTCTTTGATCGGCACGCGGCGGCTGACGATTATAATGTTTTCACTTCGGCATCGAATGTGCGCCTAATCGATACGTTCAAGAGACTCACAGGTCTTAAGCCGGGCGCCCGAGTTGCCGATCTTGGCTGCGGGTCTGGCGTATTTTCAGATTTTTTGCAGCGAGCTGGATTTGCGGCTGTCGGCGTCGACATAAGCCCGAAATTGATCGCGATCGGGAAGTCGAAATATCCCGGCCTCGAACTTCTCAAGGGCGACATTGAGGACCTTCCGTTTGCCAATGAAGGTCTGGACGGCGTATTGCTGAGCGGCGTAGTGCATCATTTCCCAGACCCACGGCGCTGCGTGGCGGAAGTCCATCGTGTTCTCCGCCGGGGCGGAAAGTTCATGGCCTTCGACCCGAATCGATGCAATCCCTTCATGTGGCTGTATCGCGATCGGTCCTCGCCGTTTTATAGTTCAATCGGAGTTACGGAAAATGAGCGCCCGGTGCTCGCCGGACGAGTTCGCGCCGTATTTAAAGAGGCCGGATTTGCTGTGACCACCGAGTATCTCTCCGGTCTGTCCTATCGTTACGTCGCATCCGATAAGGTGCGCAGGTTCTTGGCAATGTACAATTTTATTGATGCTCATCTGTTCAATTTTGATATCGTAAAAGGCCTGAGATCCTTCGTAATTACATCGGGAGAGAAAATTTGAGCAAAGATTTAGCCTACGTCTCTGGAACCGGAATTGCTTACCTACTAAAGCAACTCCCCCTATGATTTTCGGCTAGCTAACAGAGGCCGCCCGTGAACGTTACAACGACCAAAGCGGTCCGCGCAGCCCAGACCGGTACGCCGAACGCCGACCTGACCGTGGTGGGCGGCGCCGGTCATGTCGGCATCCCGCTCGTGCTCGCTTTCGCCGAGGCGGGGCTGACGGTCAATGTCAATGACATCAATGAGGCGGTATTGTCGACCTTGCGGGCCGGCAAGCTGCCATTCATCGAGCACGACGCGGCCCCCGTGCTCGCCAAGGCGCTCACCAACAACCGGTTGGTATTCACCTCGTCGCCCGAAGCCATTACCCGCAGTGGCCCGGTCATCGTCACCATCGGCACCCCGGTCGACGAATTCCTCAATCCGGTGCAGGCGGCGGTCCAGCAGTGCATCGACGCTCTGCTGCCGTATATATCGGACGACCAGTTGCTGGTGTTGCGCTCGACGGTTTATCCCGGAACCACCGACTGGCTCGACAGCTATCTCAAGCGGCTCGGCCGCAAGATCAAGGTTGCGTTCTGCCCGGAGCGCGTCGTGCAGGGTTACGGCATCAAGGAGTTGCGCGAGATGCCGCAAATCGTCAGCGCCACCTCGCCGGAAGCCGAACGCGAAGCTATCGAGTTATTCCGCCGAATTGCGCCCGAACTGGTCACCGTCAAGCCGCTCGAAGCCGAATTCGCCAAGCTCTTCAACAACGCCTATCGCTATATAGAATTCGCCGCGACCAATCAGTTTTATATGATCGCGAAATCGGCGGGCGCCGATTATCGGGCGATCATGAGGGCGATGAAGCACAATTATCCGCGCGCCAAGAATTTTCCCGGCCCCGGATTTTCCGCCGGTCCCTGTCTGTTAAAGGACACGATGCAACTCGCCGCCTATGCGCGCAATCAATTCGAGCTTGGCCACGCCGCCGTGCACGTCAACGAGGGGCTCGTCCTGCAATTGGTCGAGGACCTGCGGCGCGGTTACGACATCGCCAATATGACGGTCGGGCTTTTGGGCATGGCGTTTAAAGCCGAGATCGACGATATCCGCGCCTCGTTGAGCTACAAGCTCAAACGCACACTGCAAATGAGCGCCCGCACGGTGCTGACAACCGATCCCTTCGTGACCGGCGACACGTCGCTGCTGCCGCTCGATCAGGTTGTCGCGCGCAGCGATATCCTGATCCTGTGCACGCCGCATTCGGCCTACAAGAACGCCGATCTCAAGGGCAAGCCGGTGGTGGACATTTGGGGTTTCCTCATGAACGCAAACGTCGTCGCCTGAGCATGACCGCACGGCTCCAAATCGGCGTTTCAGTCCGTTCGGCCTGGAAACCCGCGACATGATACGGCTGCAGAAACTGACGCCGCGCCAAGTCCTGATCGTGCTGCACGATCTTGTCGCCACAGCCGCGGCAATCGTACTGACGTTTTTCCTGCGCTTCGAGGACCAGGCGCTGGCGGTGCGGCTGCCCGCCCTGCAATTCCTGCCGCTATTTCTGCTCTACGCGGCGGCGGTCTATTTCTTCTTCAACCTGCATCGCAACAAGTGGCGGTTCACCTCGGTTCCCGACCTGAACAATATCTTCCGGGCGGCCAGCGTGCTGGCGGTCTCGCTGCTTGTGCTGGATTACGTGCTGGTAGCGCCCAACGTTTACGGCCAATACTTCTTCGGCAAGATCACCATCCTGCTGTATTGGCTGGTGCAGATGTTTCTGCTGGGCGGCTCGCGCGTTGCCTACCGCTATTTCCACTACACGCGCACGCTTCAGCGCGCCAAAATCGCCGATGCGACGCCCACGCTGGTGCTCGGGCGCGCCGCCGACGCCGAAGTCTTGTTGCGGGGTATCGAAAGCGGCGCGGTCAAGAAAATCTGGCCGGTCGGTGTGCTGTCACCCTCGGTGGCCGATCGCGGCCAGACCATCCGCGGTTTTCCGGTCTTGGGCGACATCGACGATCTCGAACGCGTGGTCGCCGATTTCGCCGGCCGCGGCACGGTGGTAACGCGGCTGGTGCTGGCGCCGTCGGCGTTGTCGCCGGAGGCGCGGCCGGAATCGATTTTGATCCGCGCGCGCCGCCTCGGGCTGAGCATGAGCCAAATGCCCTCGCTCGACGCCGGCGGGCCGGCGGCGCAGCTCGCGCCGGTGGCGGTCGAGGACCTGTTGTTGCGGCCGAGCGTCAAGATCGATTACCGGCGGCTGGAGACATTCGTGAGCGGCAAGGCCATCGTCGTCACCGGCGGCGGCGGCTCGATCGGCTCGGAAATCTGCGACCGCATGGCGACATTCGGCGCCGCCCGCCTGCTGGTGATCGAGAATTCGGAGCCCGCGCTGCACGCCGTGCTGGAGACGCTCAAGGCCAAGCAAAGCCCGGCCAAGATCTCCGGCCACATCGCCGATATCCGCGACCGCGCGCGCGTCATGGGGCTGATCGCGCAATTCAAGCCCGACATCGTTTTTCACGCCGCCGCGCTCAAGCACGTGCCGCTGCTCGAATTGGATTGGGACGAGGGCATCAAGACCAATGTATTCGGCTCGATCAATGTCGCGGATGCGGCGGCCGCGGCCGGCGCCGCCGCGCTGGTGATGATCTCCACCGACAAGGCGATCGAGCCGGTCTCCGTGCTGGGCGCCACCAAGCGGCTGGCGGAAATGTACTGCGAGGCGCTCGACAACGAATTGAGCCGGCACGGAAAAACCGCGACGCGCCTGATCTCGGTGCGTTTCGGCAATGTGCTCGCCTCGAACGGCTCGGTGGTGCCGAAATTCAAGGCGCAGATCGAGGCCGGCGGCCCGGTCACCGTCACCCACCCCGACATGGTGCGCTATTTCATGACCATCCGCGAAGCCTGCGACCTGGTGGTCACCGCCGCCAGCCATGCGCTGTCGCCGGACCTACGCGACGACGTTTCGGTCTATGTGCTCAATATGGGCCAGCCGGTGAAAATCGTCGATCTCGCCGAACGCATGATCAGGCTCGCCGGGCTCGAGCCGGGCCGCGACGTCGATATCGTCTTCACCGGTGCGCGACCGGGCGAGCGCATGCAGGAAGTCCTGTTC
>JBOHII010000119.1:0-6121 GCA_050725955.1 Pseudolabrys sp.
GCGCGACGCCAAGGCGCTGCGCGAATGGGAAACCATGCGCAAGGCGGCGGAGTGAATGCGCGCCGAATTATTCTATGGCCCGCTCTCCCGTTTCGGCCTCGCCGTCGCGGCGGTCGCCTGCCTCGCCGATCAGGCGAGCAAGCTTTACCTTCTGTTCGTGCTCGATCTCGCCGACCACCCGCTGCGGCTCGGCCCGTTCTTCGATTTCGTGCTCACCCGCAATACCGGCATCAGCTATGGCCTATTCCAGACGCAAGGGGTGCTTGGCCAGTGGGTACTGCTCGGCTTCAAGGCGCTGGCCGTGCTGCTGCTCTGGCTATGGCTTGCCCGCACGCAGGTCCGCCTTACCGCGCTGGCGCTCGGTCTCATTATCGGCGGGGCAATCGGTAATGCCATCGACCGGCTGGCCTATGGCTGGGTCGCCGATTTCGTGTTTTTCCACATTTCGAGCGGAAATTGGCGGTTTAACTGGTACGTTTTTAACCTCGCCGACGTAGCGATCGTTGCCGGGGTCATCGGCTTGTTATATGACTCCCTGGCCGGATCAGGTGCCCAAAAAGCGCCCTGATCCCGGTCGATAGTGGCCAATCGGAACGCGAAATCCCCTTGGAATCATAAGGGCGTGAGGGTTCGGATGATCGGTAAAAAGCGGACAGATTCGGCGGCCAGATTCAGCCTGCGGATGCTTTCTTGCGCGGCGTTTGGCTGCATGTTCGGGGCGACATTGCTGGCGAGCGCCAGCCCGGCGCGGGCCGGCGACGATGACACATCCATCGAGACCAAGATCATGCGCAGCGTTCTCGAGGGCATCGGCCTGCGCAAGGACGGCGAATCCACGATCAACTACGAGGAGCGCGCGCCGCTGGTGATCCCGCCGAGCCGCGCGCTGCCGCCGCCGGAACGCTCCGACGCGGCGATCGCCAATAATCCGGCGTGGCCGAAGGATCCCGACCTGGCGCGGGCGAAGGCGGAGGCGGCGCAGGAAGCAAAGGACAACAATTACGAAACCACCGCGGAAAAGGTGCGCCACGACTCGGGCCGGCTGACCCCGGCCGATATGACGCCCGGGCAAAAGCCGCGCGCCGTGCGCCGGACCGCAAGCTCGGGCTCGTCGGAAAACCCAACAGGGGACTACAGCGAAAAAATGTCGCCGTCGCAGCTTGGCTTCAAGGACAATCTGCTCGGCATGATGTTCGGCAAGCCCAAGGACGAGAACGTCGCGCATTTCACCAGCGAACCGCCGCGCACCGCGCTCACCGATCCGCCGGTGGGCTATCAGACACCGTCGCCGGTGCAGCCCTATGGCGTCGGCAAGGGGGCGCCACCGCCGAAGCCGACCTCGAGCGATTACATGGTCCACCATTCGGAAGCCGAATAGTAATTCGCTACGATTTGCGTCGAGCGTCGCCGGCCTGAGCCGGGCGGTTGCGAGCCGCCATCGGCAGATTTGGAAATTATGACATCCCTGCGGAGCCGCGCGATCCGACCCCTCGTTGGCGCTGCCGCTATTCTCGCCGCGGCGCTTGCCGCCAGCCCGGCCGTGGGCGAGACGTCCGGGCCCACGATCTCCGACTTCACGCTGTCGAACGGCCTGGAATTGGTCGTCATCCCGGACCACCGTGTGCCGGTGGTTACGCACATGGTCTGGTACAAAGTCGGCTCCGCCGATGAGACGCCGGGCAAATCGGGGCTGGCGCATTTTCTCGAACATCTGATGTTCAAGGGCACGGCGAAGAATCCGATGGGCCGTTTCCAGCAGGTCGTCGCCCGCATGGGCGGCCAGGACAACGCCTTCACCTCGTATGACTACACCGGCTTTTTCGAGCGCGTGCCGGCGGAGAAGCTCAAGACGGTCATGGAATTCGACGCCGACCGCATGACCGGCCTGCAGCTCACCGACCAGGTGGTGTTGCCGGAACGCGAGGTCATCCTGGAGGAGTGGAATCAGCGTGTCGGCAACAATCCGCGCGCGCGCCTCGGCGAGCAGATCGACGCCGCGCTGTTCCTCAACCACCCTTACGGTAGGCCGGTGATCGGCTGGCATCACGAGATGGAGCAGCTCTCGCGTGACGACGCCATCGGCTTTTACCGCCGCTTCTACGCGCCGAACAACGCCGTGGTGGTGCTTGCCGGCGACATCGAGCCGCAAGCGGCACTCGCGCTCGCGCAAGCGACCTACGGTCAGCTCGCCCGCCACAACAATATCCGCCCGCGCGCGCGGCCGCAGGAGCCGCCGCCGGTGGCGGTGCGCTCGTTGACGCTGGCCGACCCACGCGTCGAACTGCCGCTGTTGCAGCGCGATTACCTGGTTCCATCCTTCGCCACCGGCAAACGCGGCGAGTCGGAAGCGCTGGAAGTGCTGTCGCATATCCTGGGCAGCGGCTCCAACAGCCGGCTCTACCGTTCGCTGGTGGTGGACAAGCCGGTCGCGGTGATGGCCGGCGCGGCTTACGACAGCTTCGCGCTCGATATGTCGAAATTCGCCATCTACGGCGCGCCGCGCCCGGGCGTGACGCTGCCGCAGTTGGAAACGGCCGCCGATGCGGTGATTGCCGAGGTCATCGCGCAGGGGGTGTCGGCCGCCGAGCTCGACCGCGCCAAGTCGAGCATGATCGCCGAGGCGATCTATGCGCAAGATAACCAGATGGCCATGGCGCGCTGGTACGGCGCGGCCTTGATGAGCGGAGAAACCGTCAACGACGTGCGCGGCTGGCCGGACCGCATCCGCGCGGTCACCGCCGCCGAGGTGCAGGACGCCGCCCGCCACTGGCTCGACAAACGGCGTTCGGTCACCGGCTATCTGGTCAAGGACACAAGTCCGCAGGCGGAGAAGAAGTCATGACGCGGATATTCGCCGCCGCCGCGCTCGCCGCCGTCGCGCTGTTCGGCATGACGCCCGCCGCATCGGCGATGGCGATCGAAAAGATCGTCAGTCCGTCCGGCATTGTGGCCTGGCTGGTGCGCGAGCACAGCGTGCCGCTGGTGGCGCTGAATTACGCCTTCCATGGCGGCTCGTCGCAGGACGACGCCGACAAGACCGGCGCCGCCAATCTCGCCGCCGATCTGCTCGATGAGGGCGCCGGCCCGCTCGACAGCAACGCCTTCCACGAGCGGATGGAAAACCACGCCATCGAACTCGGCTTTGGCGTCGCGCGCGACTATTTTCGCGGCTCGCTGCGCACGCTCAACGAACACCGCGACGAGGCCTTCGAACTGCTGCGGCTGGCGCTCAACGAGCCGCGTTTCGATACCGAAGCGGTCGAGCGTATACGCGGCCAGGTGATCTCGTCCTTGCGGCGCGAGTCCACCAACCCGAACGATGTGGCAAGCCGCCGCTGGTGGGCGACGGCCTTCCCCGACCACCCGTACGGCCGGCAAACCGAGGGCTCGCTGGAGAGCGTGCCGCGCATCACCGCCGCCGACCTGCGCGACTATGTGCACCGCACGTTCGCACGCAACGAGCTGACGATTTCGATTGTCGGCGACATCGACGCCAAGCAAGCCGGCGTGCTGATCGACCGCGCTTTCGCGGGCCTGCCGGCCAAGAACGATCTCAAGCCGGTCGCCAAGGCGAGCCCGCGCGGCATCGGCCGGCGTATCGTGATCGACGTCGACGTGCCGCAGGCGGTGGTGAATTTCGGCGCCCAGGGCCTCGCCCGCAACGACCCCGATTTCATGGCCGGCTATATCGTCAACCACATCCTGGGCGGCGGCAGCCTGTCGTCGCGCCTTTTCAGGGAGGTGCGTGTCAAGCGCGGGCTCGCTTACGGCGTCTACGACAGCCTGGTCTGGTTCAGGCGCGCCGCCGTAGTGCTCGGTAACACCGCGACCCGCGCCGACCGGACCGGCGAGGCGCTGGGCATTGTCGAAAGCGAGATCAAGCGCATGGCCGATAACGGCCCGACCGCCGACGAATTGGCGGAGGCGAAATCCTACCTCAAGGGCTCCTTCGCGCTCGGGCTCGACAGTTCGGGCAAGATTGCCGCGCAATTGACCCAGATCCAGATCGACAATCTCGGCATCGACTATATCGACCGCCGCGGCGCGATGATCGACGCCGTCAGCATCGAGGACGCCAAGCGCGCGGCCAAGCGCCTTTACAGCGGCGGCTTGCTGGTCACCGTCGCCGGCCGGCCGAAAGGGCTGACGTCGAGTCCCGAGTGAACCGGCTGCGCGCTGCCTGCATTGCGGGCAAATAGCCTCCACGATTCCGAATCTGATATGGCCGCACCATTCAACGAGCACGCTTCACCTCTCCCATAGGGAGAGGTCGGATTGCGAAGCAATCCGGGTGAGGGGTTATGGCCTACGAGATTTAGGAACCCCCTCACCCCAACCCTCTCCCCAGCGGGGAGAGGGAGCGCGCGGAGTTCGCGGCTCTGTTTCCATTTAAACCTAAAACGCTCTAGTGCCGGCCTCTCAACCGTTCGTCCCCGCGCAAGCGGGGACCCAGTCCTTGTCTTCCCGACTCATCAGATTCGGCTCTGGATTCCCGCTTGCGCAGGAATGAACGGAGGTTGGCGGCACGCCTGGGAATGACGCATGATACGAATCATGCACCGAATAACCGACAGCATCGCCATCGACGACGCCGAACTGTCAGAATCCTTCGTGCGCGCCTCCGGCCCCGGCGGGCAGAACGTCAACAAGGTGTCCTCGGCGGTGCAGCTGCGCTTTGACGCGCGCCATTCGCCGTCGCTGCCCAACGACGTCGCCGTACGGCTGATGCGGCTTGCCGGCAAGCGCCTCACCAAGGAAGGCGTTATCGTCATCGTGGCGCAGACGCATCGCGACCAGACGCGCAACCGCGCCGATGCGCGCGAGCGGCTTTTCGACCTGATCCGCCAGGCGGCGGTCCGGCCGGTGCCGCGCCGCGCCACCAAGGTGCCGAAAGCCCAGAAGCGCAAGCGGATCGAGGGCAAAAAACACCGTTCCGCCATCAAAAGCCTGCGCCGCGGCAGGCCGAGCTTTGAATAGCGGTGGTAGCCGCCGCCTCTGCCTCGCGGCGGCCGCATCGCGCCGATAGAGTCGGTCCGAACCCGAATCAGGCCCGCCGATGCCCGTCCGCCAATTGTCCGAATCGATCGTCAACCGCATCGCCGCCGGCGAGGTCGTGGAGCGGCCGGCGAGCGTGGTCAAGGAACTGGTCGAAAACGCGCTCGATGCAGGTGCGGGCCGCATCGACGTGCTCACCGATGGCGGCGGCCGCCGGCTGATCCGCGTCGCCGACGACGGCGAGGGCATGACCCGCGCCGATCTCGAACTGAGCGTCGAGCGCCATGCCACCTCCAAGCTTGCCGGCGAGGATCTCCTGACGATCGACACGCTCGGGTTCCGCGGCGAGGCGCTGCCCTCGATCGGCGCGGTGGCGCGGCTCATCATCGCCACACGGCACAAAGCCGAGCCGCATGCCTGGACGATCACGGTCGATGCCGGCGAGAAATCCGAGGTCAAACCGGCGGCGCTTTCGGCGGGCACCAGCGTCGAGGTGCGCGATCTTTTCTACGCGACGCCGGCGCGGCTGAAATTCCTCAAGACCGACCGCAGCGAAGCCGAAGCCGTGCGCGAAGTGGTGCGGCGGCTGGCCATGAGCCGGCCGGATGTCGCTTTTACGCTTGCCGGCGAGGAACGGGCCCCGGTCACCTGGGGCGCGGCCGCCGACGAATTGGCGCGGCTCGGCGATGTGCTCGGCGCCGACTTCCGCGCCAATGCGATTGCCATCCAGGCCGACCATGCCGGTGTGCGCGTCACCGGCTTCGCCGGCCTGCCGACGCTTTCCCGCGCCAACACGCTGGGGCAATATCTATTCGTCAACGGCCGCCCGGTGCGCGACAAGCTCCTGGTCGGCGCGGTGCGCGGCGCCTACGCCGATTATCTGCCGCGCGAGCGGCATCCGCTGCTCGCGCTGTTCGTCACGCTCGAGGCGCGCGAGGTCGACGTCAACGTGCATCCGGCCAAGACCGAGGTGCGCTTCCGCGACGGCGGGCTGGTGCGCGGCCTGATCGTGCGCGCGCTCAAGGATGCTCTGGCGCGCGAGGGCCAGCGCGCGTCCTCGACGGGCGGCAGCGCCACCATCGCCGCGTTCCGTCCTTTGGGTGCGCCGCGCCGCGGCGGCTGGGAC
>JBOHII010000120.1:0-10918 GCA_050725955.1 Pseudolabrys sp.
GCCCTCGCGCCTGGATTTGGGTGCTTTTTCACGGGCGCCGAAGCGGGTTTCCCATGAAAGTCACGGTCGAACGCGCAGAACTTTTGAAGTCGCTGGGCCACGTCCACCGCGTGGTCGAGCGGCGCAACACCATTCCGATCCTCGCCAACGTGTTGATCAAGGCCGACAAGGGCAAGCTCAGCCTCAAGGCCACCGACCTCGATCTGGAAGTCACCGATTCAATTGCCGCCGAGGTGTCGCCCAGCGGCGCCACCACGGTGCCGGCGCACATGTTCTACGAGATCGTGCGCAAGCTGCCTGAGGGCGCGCAAATCGTGATCGAAGGCTCCGACGACCGCGCCGTGCTGTCGATCCGCGCCGGCCGTTCGCGCTTCACGCTGCAGACGCTGCCGGAGAGCGATTTCCCCGATCTCGCCGCCGGCGAGATGACGCACAAGTTCACGCTCGCGGCGGGCGATCTCAAACGGTTGATCGACAAAACCCAGTTTGCCATCTCGACCGAAGAGACCCGCTACTATTTGAACGGCATCTACCTGCACACGGCGGGCACGGCCAAATCCGCGATGCTGCGCGCGGTGGCGACCGACGGGCATCGCCTGGCGCAAGTCGAGTTGCCATTGCCGCAAGGCGCCGCCGGCATGCCCGGCATCATCGTGCCGCGCAAGACCGTGGGCGAGGTGCAGCGGCTGATCGAAACCGGCGAAGGCGAGGTGACGATCGAAGTGTCGGCCGGAAAAATCCGCTTCTCGATCGGCGAGGTGGTGCTCACCTCAAAGCTGATCGACGGCACTTTCCCCGACTATGGGCGCGTCATCCCCGCCAATAACGACAAGAGCCTCATCGTCGACAAGAAGGATTTCGAGGCCGCCGTCGACCGCGTCTCCACCGTGTCGAGTGAGCGGGGCCGCGCGGTCAAGCTGTCGATCACCGGCGGCCGGCTGGTGCTGTCGGTCACCAATCCGGATTCCGGCAGCGCCACCGAAGAGATCGAGGTCGAATACGAATCCGATCCGCTCGATATCGGTTTCAATTCCCGCTACCTGCTCGATATCGCCGCGCAGATCGAAGGCGAAGTGGCCGTGCTCAAGCTCGCCGACCCCGGTTCGCCGACGCTGATCCAGGACAAGGACGCCAAGGGCGCGCTCTACGTGCTGATGCCGATGCGGGTTTGATCTCCCGCTTCACCGGCGCGGGTGGTAAGGCTCGCCGATGACCTCCGCCTTCATCCGCCGCCTGACGCTCGCCAATTTCCGCAGCTATCACGCCGCCACGCTGACGCTTGATGCGGCCAGACCCGTGGTGCTGACCGGCGCCAACGGCGCCGGCAAGACCAACCTGATCGAAGCCATTTCGCTGCTGATGCCGGGCCGCGGGCTGCGTCGCGCCACCATGGAGGAACTGGCCTTTTCCGAAGGCGACGGCAGTTGGGCGGTGGCGGCCGAGATCGAGGGCATGCTGGGCCTCGCCACGCTCGGCACCGGCATCGATCCGCCGGCCGGCGAGGACTCCGGCACGGCGCGCAAATGCCGTGTCGACCGTGAAACGGTGCCCTCGCCGGCGGCTTTCGCCGACCACCTGCGCCTGGTGTGGCTGGTGCCGGCCATGGACCCGCTGTTCAACGGTCCCGCCTCCGAGCGCCGCCGCTTCCTCGATCGCCTGGTGCTCGCCGTCGATGCGCAACACTCCGGCCGCGTCGCCGCGCTTGAACGCTCCTTGCGCTCGCGCAACCGGCTGTTGGACGAAAGGACCAGCGATTCGCATTGGCTCGACGCGGTCGAGCACGAGACCGCCGAGATCGCGGTGGCGGTGGCGGCCGCGCGCGCGGAGACGGTGAGCCGGCTTTCCGGCGCGCTCACCGCCGCGCGCGATGCCGCCCCGGGTTTTCCCGATGCCGAGATCGCACTCGTCGGCTGGATGGAGAAGCTGTTGCCCGTCCACAGCGCGATCGAGATAGAGGACCGCTACCGCGCCTTGCTCAAGGATGCCCGCGCCCGCGACGCGGCCGCCGGCCGCACGCTCGACGGCCCGCATCTATCCGATCTCGCAGTGACCCATGCCGGCAAGGGCATTGCGGCGGCGGACGCCTCCACCGGCGAGCAGAAGGCGCTGCTGATCCGCTTAGTGCTTGCGCATGCCGCGCTGATCAAGGCGATGACCGGCTTTGCGCCGTTACTGTTGCTCGACGAGATCGTCGCCCATCTCGATCCGGCCCGGCGTGCCGCGCTCTACGACGCGCTCAGCAATCTCGGCGCCCAAGTCTGGATGACCGGCGCCGATCCGGCAGCGTTCGGCGACATTGTCGGCCGCGCGCAGGTGTTCGAGGTGCGCCCCGGCACGGTGCAACCGCGGCAGTGAATGCCGAGCGGATTCCGTTCCATTCATCGCGACGACGTGACGCCGAATAGTCCGGAACGATCATTCATGTTCAGTCATTACCCTGCAGGGAATGCCGTGAGGCGCGATGATGAATAAAAAGTCAACGATTAAAAAAGCACAAAAGCCCGAACGCGCTCCGGCGCGCCGTGCGACCGATTTTGACCGTATTCAGTTTTTGGCGCTTGCGCTCAACGCCTTCGCCGAGCCAGTTCTCGATTATGAACCGTATCTGCCCCTGCACATCGTCAAGTTGCTGCAGCGCAGCGACGATCACAGTTCCCCGAGCAGTTCGCGCCGCTGACGTTCCGATGCATCGGAATAGCGGCGCAAAGCATGCGCTTCGCTGAGCAGGCCGACGACCTGCCGGCGCTCGGGCGAGTCCACCACCGCCAGCGCCTCGGCCTCGTTGCGATCGAATGCCGCGATTGCTTCCTGCGCTGTGAGTTGCGGCAGGAGTATGTGATCGCCGTGGTGCAGGATTTCGCGCGCCGAGGCGCTGGCCGGCAGGTCCGCCGCGTGCGCCTCGGCCACGATCACCATGCCGGCGTAACGACCGTCCTCGTCCACCGCGACAACCTGGTTGGTCGAGCCGAGCGGAAAGGCCTCGCGAAAGGCCGAAATCGGCGTCTCCACCGGGGTCGTGCGCACATCCGATCGCATCATCTGGCCGACCGTCAGGTCGCGGATCCAGCCGACATCGGCGGCGCTGCGGATGGTCTCGCCGCGCAGGTGGAAGCGCCAGGTGGTGAAGGAATAGCCGAAGAATTCGCGCGTCACCTGCATGGAGACGATCACCGCGATGAGCACCGCCGTCGTAAGCCATAAATCGCCGGTGGTCTCCAAGGCGATGAACGTCATGGTCAGTGGCCCGCCGATCACCGAGACCGACAGCGCGCCCATGCCGATGATGGCATAGGCGTCGGGATCGGCGTGCAAGGCCGGGTACACCGCGTTGAGGCCGACCGCGAACAGTTGCCCGCCCAGCGCGCCGAGCAGCAGCGACGCAAAGAACAAGCCGCCGCGAAACCCGGTGCCGAGCGATATGATCGAGGCCAGCGCCTTGAGCACGATGATCAGCGCAATTGTGGCAAACGGCAGTTTGAAAATGCCGGTCAAATGCAGCGCGCCATGGCCGGACGACATCACCTGCGGCGACACCATGGCCAACAGGCCAACCAACGCGCCGCCAGCCAGCGGCCGCAAGGCCGGCCGCACGCGCAGCCGCGAGAACAAGGTCTCGCAGGCGGCAACGCCGCGCATGAGCGCGATGCCGAATATGGCGGCGAGCAGACCGACGCCGCCGGCGATGACCACGTCATGCACGGCGAGGCTGGAGACCGCGCCGGTTTCGATGCCGAGGTGGTCGGGCACGACCGCCTGCGCGGTCAAGTAGCCGACCAGCGCCGCCATGCCGACCGGGGCCAGCGAAGCGATCGAGTAACTGCCAATGATCAACTCGAAGCCATAGAAGGCGCCGCCCAAGGGCGCGCCGAAGGCGCCGGCAATGGCGCCGGCGGCGCCGCAGCCGACCAGGATGCGCATGTCCGACCGGCGCAAGCGGAAGGCCTGGCCGATCTTGGAGGCGATGCCGCTGGCGAGCTGGGTGTAGCCGGCTTCCAGACCGACCGAGGCCCCGACCCCGCTCGACCACACCGTCTGCACCGCCACGATCAGACTGCCGCGCAGCGACATGCGGCCGCCGTGCAGCGCATTGGCTTCGATCGGGTCGACTTCGGTGCCGCGCCGACGGGTGACGTAAGCGGTGGCCACGCCGAACAACAACCCGCCGAGGCAGGGCGTGAGAAAGGCGTAGATCGGGTTGAGCGAAACCCGCCCCGACAACCGTTCGCCGGGGTCGAGCCCAAAAAAAGTCAGGTGCATGAGTGCCACCGCCTCACCCATGACGGCAACCACCAACCCGGCCACGGCGCCGACCACGAGCGCCAGCACGATCACGCTCGATTCACGGGCGCGCACAATGGCGCGCAGCCGATGCGGAACTTCAAACGGGGTGCTGAGCCAACGCATGGGAAACGGATTCACGTCAGGCGGGTGCGCCCCTGCTTAGGCGGCAAATGGTTCGAGACCAAGTGCTTATTCGAGACCAAGTGCTTAGAAGCCAAGGCGCGATCGGGCGCAAGTCGGACGGTCTTTCTGCGCCCGCCATGGCGATTCGATGACGGCCAAAACGCACCTTGGCAACGCGTTGACAAAAAGCGCGAATCGGGCGTCGCGCGGAGCAAAAAAAGCGCCGTTTTTTTGACCGGCCGGCCTTTAAAAAATCATTTTGAATCAACATATTAACCGCAATGACTTTGCTCTGTACGGGGCCTGAATTTCGTGTCACACCAAACGCCTATTCCGACTCATTTTCCCGCCCGTTTTGAGGGTGCTCCCGATGGCTGAACCAGCCCGAAATATCCCATCCGACTTTGGCGACTACGGCGCGGAATCGATCAAGGTCCTCAAAGGCCTCGACGCCGTGCGCAAGCGCCCGGGCATGTATATCGGCGACACCGACGACGGTTCCGGTTTGCATCACATGATCTACGAGGTGGCGGACAACGCCATCGACGAGGCGCTCGCCGGCCACGCCACCGAGGTGGTGACGACGCTCAACCCGGACGGCTCCGTCACCGTGCGCGACAACGGCCGCGGCATCCCGACCGACATCCACAAGGGCGAAGGCATTTCCGCAGCCGAGGTCATCATGACCCAGCTGCACGCCGGCGGAAAATTCGACCAGAATTCCTACAAAGTGTCCGGCGGCCTGCACGTGGTCGGCGTCTCGGTAGTCAACGCGCTCTCCGCCTGGCTCAAGCTCACGATCTGGCGCGACGGCAAGGAACATTTCATCGAGTTCCGCGACGGTGTCGCGGTGAAGCCGCTCGAAGTCATCGGCGTGGCACTCGACAAGCGCGGCACGGAGGTGACCTTCCTGCCGTCGACCAAGACTTTCACCATGGTGGAGTTCGACTTTGCCACCATCGAGCATCGCTTGCGCGAGCTGGCGTTCCTCAATTCCGGCGTCAATATCGTGCTCTCCGACATGCGGCACGCGGTCGAGAAGCGCGAGGAGATGAAATACGAAGGCGGCGTCGAGGAGTTCGTGAAATATCTCGATCGCAACAAGACGCCTTTGATCCCCAATCCGATCATGATCAAGGCCGAGCGCGAAGGCATCACGGTGGAAGCCGCACTGTGGTGGAACGACGGCTACCACGAGAGCGTCTTGTGCTTTACCAACAACATCCCGCAGCGCGACGGCGGCACGCATCTCGCCGGCTTCCGCGGCGCGCTCACCCGCCAGATCACGACCTATGCCGAGACGCTGGGCACCACGCGTAAGGAAAAAGTGGCGTTGACCGGCGACGACTGCCGCGAGGGCCTGACTTCCGTACTGTCGGTCAAGGTGCCGGACCCGAAATTCTCCTCGCAGACCAAAGACAAGCTGGTGTCGTCGGAAGTGCGCCCGGTGGTCGAGAACGTGATCAATCAGGCTTTGCAGGACTGGTTTGAAATTCACCCGGCCGAGGCACGCGTTATCGTCGGCAAAGTCGTGGAAGCCGCCGCCGCGCGCGAGGCCGCGCGTAAGGCGCGCGACCTGACGCGGCGCAAGGGCGCGCTCGATATTTCATCGCTGCCCGGCAAGCTCGCCGATTGCCAGGAGCGCGATCCGGCCAAGTCCGAACTGTTCATCGTCGAGGGCGACTCGGCCGGCGGCTCGGCCAAGCAGGGCCGCAACCGCGAATTCCAGGCGGTGCTGCCGTTGCGCGGCAAGATCCTCAACGTCGAGCGCGCGCGCTTCGACAAGATGCTGGGCAGCCAAGAGATCGGCACGCTGATCACCGCGCTCGGCACCGGCATCGGGCGCGACGAGTTCAATCCGGACAAGCTGCGCTACCACAAGATCATCATCATGACCGACGCCGACGTGGACGGCAGCCATATCCGCACGCTGCTGCTGACCTTCTTCTTCCGGCAGATGGAAGAGCTGATCAAGCGCGGCCACATCTACATCGCACAGCCGCCGCTCTACAAAGTCTCGCGCGGCAAGTCCGAGCAATATCTCAAGGACGAGCGCGCGCTGGAGGATTATCTGATCGCGACGGGCCTCGACGATTCGGTGCTGCGCCTCGCGTCAGGGGAAGAGCGCGCCGGCGAAGACCTGCGCAAGCTGGTCGAGGAGGCGCGCGCCATCCGCAATATCCTCAACGGGCTGCACAGCCGCTATAACCGCAAGGTGATCGAGCAGGCGGCGATCGCCGGCGTGCTGACGCCGCAAGTCACCGACGACGTCAAGACCGCGGCGGCGGCCGCCGACTACATCGCCAAGCGGCTGGACGCGCTGGAGGAAGAAACCGAGCGCGGCTGGAAGGCCTCGTTCGACGAGAACGGGTTCCATTTCGAGCGCACCGTGCGCGGCGTCAAGGAGGTCGCCATCATCGACCAGGCGCTGCTCGGCTCCGCCGACGCGCGCAAGCTCGACGAATTCGCCGCCACATTGCAGCAGGTTTATCCGCGCCCGACCCCGCCCGCCATGCTGCGCCGCAAGGACGAGACCACAGCGATCCACGGGCCGGTCGGCCTGTTCGAGGCGGTGACCGCCGCCGGACGCAAGGGCATCGCCATGCAGCGCTACAAAGGCCTCGGCGAAATGAACCCCGGGCAATTGTGGGAGACGACGCTCGACACCAATGTGCGCTCGCTGCTGCAGGTCCGCATCAAGGAAGTGGACGAGGCCAACGTGCTGTTCGACCAGCTCATGGGCGACCTGGTCGAGCCGCGCCGGCAGTTCATCCAGGAAAACGCGCTGTCGGCGAGCGTGGATGTCTAGCCCATCAGCTTGGCGCCGATCGCCAGGCCGATGACCAAGGCGCCAATGAACAGCAGCAGGAAAATGCCGAACAGCCATTTTGCTATGGTTGCGGAGGCCTGCTCGACGCCGGTAAAGCCGAAGATGCCGGCGACAATGGCGATCAGCAGAAAAACAACGGCCCATTTCAGCATTGGCGGCTCCCGCGTCCGGTTTCGCCCGGATTAAACCGGTTTGCTGCCGCCGGGGTTCCATGGTTCGCCAACCGATTTCGCCGACACCGAGCGCGGATCGCGCGCGCCCCAGCGGCCGGCATCGACGCGCACGAGAAAATCGCCAACCAGTCGGTTGAACAAATCGGGTTCCTCCAGGTTCACCAGGTGCCCGGTCTTCGGCAGCATCGCGAGGCCCGAGGCGGCGATGGTTTGTTTCAGGAATAGGCTTGGCTCGATGCAGCGGTCGTCTTCGTCGCCGACCACGATCAGCGCCGGCGTGTTCAATTTCCGGATTTCATCGGCGAAGTCGTAAAGCGAAGGCCGCGCCCCCTGGAAGCCGCGCGACATGTGCGCCGAGCCTTGCGCATCGTGCTCGGCGAGGCGCTGGGCAAATTCGGCAAAGCCGCGTGCGTCCTTGACGGCGAACGGCACGCGGCCGGGGCCATTGCCGTAGGTCGCGGCCACCGCTGCGGAGCCTTCGCGTTCGAACACGTCGCCGAGCGCGCGCGAACTCTTGTGGAACGCCTCGGTGTACCAGCGCTCGCTGCCGGAGCCGGTGCCGGCGAGCGTCAACGAACGCACGCGCGCCGGATGATTGAGCGCAACTTGCAACGCGGTGTAGCCGCCCATCGACAGGCCGATAATATGCGCGGCTTCGATCTTGAGGTGATCGAGCACGGCGACGGCGTCGCGCATCACATGCAGGTAACTGTAGGCTGAGGGATCGGCCGGCACATCGGACGGCGTATAACCGCGAAAGGCATAGACGATGGCGCGGTAGCGCTTGCCGAATTCGCGCAATTGCGGCTCCCAGCTGCGGTGGTCGCCGGCGAATTCATGCACGAAGAGAACTGACGTCCCCTGCCCCACTTCTTCGTAGTAGAGCCGCAGGCGGTCGGATGTGGTGGCGTAAGGCATGGCTGGGCGGTCCGATCGAGGCGGCGGCACTCTATACGGAGTTCGCGACCGACCGGAAGCCTGTGCCGGCCCGCACAAACGAAACGGCCGGCATGGCGCCGGCCGCGATCCATGCTTTTCTGATTAGCCCTCAGCCCGAGTGGCGGGCCGCCCAACCCAGGTCCATGCGCCGGCGCCAGGCGGTCTGCCGTAAGCCCATCAGCCGTTGCGCTGTGATCTTGGCGTCGGCGCGGCTCGCCGCCGCGCAGGTGCGGTATTCATAGTCGGCAACGCGCGACATCACCGGCTGCCGGCGGAAAAGCCGTGTGAGCGGACTGCCGCCGCCGTTGAGCTTCAGATCGGAAAGCGCGTGCGCCACGTTGCTTGCATGGCCGAAAGCCAAGAGCCGCCCGGTCATGCTGTGGCGGACTTCATACACGCCCGGACCGATCGGCGCCTCGACGTGCTCGCCGCTTTGCGCATCGGGAAATCGCCGCCAAGTGCTCCAAGTTTGCATCATGCGAAGAACCTCGTACCGACTTTAAATCTGCAGCACTCTGAACGCGACAACTACGCATTGGTTCCGTGAGGTCAACCGCCGCTGTTGATAATTCAGCGCTGCGCGGCGCGAACCCCAGCATTCGCATTTCACATATTGTTGATAGGCGGTGCGCGCAAATGCCTCGCCTCAGTGGCCCGGCAGCACCAGAACTTTCGGCTTAGCCGGCAGGCTGCTCTTGGAGATCAGCATGGAGGGCACTTCGCCGATCTCCACGTCCCATTCCTGGCGCACACGCGATAGGAAGCGGTCGAGCGTATAGGCGCTAAAATAATGCATGGGGATCATCAGCGGCGCCTTCAGCGCGTGGAGAACCTCGACCATGCCGTCGAGATCGAGCGTCATGTTGCCATCAACCGGCACCATCACAACGTCGACGCGGCCGATTTCGTTGAGCTGCTGCTGCGTCAGCGTGTGATGCAGATGGCCGAGATGGGCTATGCACAGATTGGCGATCTCGAAGATGAAGTTCGAATTGCCGTGCCGCTCGGTGCCGCCGTCGAAGGTGCGGATATTGGTCGGCACGTTGCGCACGCGCACGTCCTTGAAGGTCATGTCGATGCGCGCCGGCTTTTCATCGCCCGCCCAGCCGCGCAGCACGTATTTGATGCCGGGATCGGGATGGTCGGTGTAGTGCGTAGAGTGCGCATGATTCATGGTTGCGATGTCGGGCAGCACCGGCGGCTTGACGTAGTCATTGTAGTCGGTGGCGATCCGCACGAGCTGCGGGCTCTCGAGCAGGAAGGTCGAATGGCCAATATAGCTGATGCGCACCTGATCGGGCGCGAGCGCGGCAAGATGAAACGCGCCCGGCAGCGCAAACGGCGTGCGGTTCGCCACCAGGCCCGGGCAGCCTTCGGTCATTTCAGGTTTTGCCGCCGGCGGCGCAGCGCCTTGCGCGGATGCCGCACCCGCCGCGGCGAGGACGCCCAAAGCCGCCGCGAAAATTCTCAGCCAAATGTTACGCATGCCATCGCCACCACCGGTCCGGCGCGGGGAATCTGGCACGGTTTTGGCCGGCGGGCTACTCGCCTCACGCACAAATGAAATGCGGCGCCGCATGGGCACCGATTTTCATTGGCGGTCCGAACGAGCGGTTAGAAATCTTCGAAATAGCGGCGGTCGCGCAGCGACACGATGATGCCGCGCGGCGTCTGCACCAGCCAGCGCCCGTCTTGCTGCTTGATCGCCTGCACCGGACCGAGGCCGGGCAGCGGCGCGCCGGGCTCGACACGATAGATATCGCCGTGATTTTCCACATAGACGTAGCCGCCATGGGCGTCGCGGATGGTCCATCCCAAAACGATCGGCGCGTGCACTGGCGGCACGGATTCCATCGCCGCCAAGCGCGGCCCCGGGCGCGGCTGCGGCAGCGGCGTTAAGGCCTGCGGCGCGATCGTCCGCGGCGCCGAGATCGAGCCGGTGACTTCGGCTGACGCGTGATCGAGGCGCTCGGAAATCTTGGCTATCTGGCTGTGCGAGGCCTTGTTGGTCTGATCGAGGCTCGCCTTTAGCGTGGTGATTTCCTTGGCCAGCCGCGCGATCGACTGCACCATCGCCTTGTTTTCTTCCAGGGCGGCGACGTTGGGTTGCGCGGGCGCCGACGATCCGCTGCTGGCGAACGTGCCGGCTAGCGCGCCAAATGCAGCCGCGACGGCGACGGTGGCGGCGAGCAAGGCATAGCGCTTGTGGCGCGGCCTCAAGACCAGGCGTGGCCAGGCGGCCGGCTCGCTATCCGGTTCGCCATCCGATTCGCCGATGGGCGCGCCGAGGGCGATCGGCTCAAGCGCCGGCGCTGCCGATGGCTCCGCGGCCGCAGGTATTTCCGCGGCCGGCGACAGCGGCGGCGATTCGACATGCGGCAATCCGCTGTTGGCGGGCGCCGGGCCGGGCGCGCCATCGGGTCTCGGGGCGGCTTGCATGAGAAGTCCTCGCGATCGGTTGTTCACCAATCGCTAACCACGTTTGGTTACCAATCGGTTACCAATCGCACCCGGCTAGACCGGCAGCCCGTTCTCGGCCGCCAGCGCCTTGAGCGACACCGCCGGCCGCGCC
>JBOHII010000121.1:0-9539 GCA_050725955.1 Pseudolabrys sp.
CAGCCAGATTGATGGAGATATCGCCAAAGTCTATCGTCCGAAAGGCGACGATCCTCGGCCTTATAGTGAACTGCTCGAGCGGCTCGGTGCTTACCAGCCTTTGACCGCGCTGGTCTGGGCGGCGGGCCATGGCTGCGAAGCGGAGCCCGAATTGAGCGAAGCTGAAGAACTTATTCGCACCTATCAGGATTCGCCGGCCCGGGCGGCGGTCCTGGCCACACTTGAGAAATTGCACCGCAAGTAAGCGGCGGCAATCCGATAGGCGGTATGGAAATGTAGCGCGAACGTTGCCGCATTAATACTTCGCTAACGATACTTTTTATTAATCTATTAATGAAACCTTGCCGGAGGCATGGCGACAGAACCCTTCTCGATTTCCGGCGGCAGCCTCGATCCCGCGGATTGGCGGAGCGCCCGCGCACAAGGCCACCGCATGCTCGACGATATTCTCGATTACATCGAGAACATCCGCGAGCGCCCCGTGTGGCAGCCGATCCCGGACGCCGAGCGCGCGCGCTTTCGCGACGCCGTGCCGACCGGGCCGAGCGATCTCGCCGCCGTGCATGACGAGTTCATGCGCCACATTCTTCCTTACGCCACCGGCAATACCCATCCTGGCTTCATGGGTTGGGTGCATGGCGGCGGCAATGTGCCCGGCATGCTGGCGGAGATGCTCGCCGCCGGCCTTAACGCCAATCTCGGTGGCCGCGATCATATGCCGATCGAGGTCGAGCGGCAGATCGTGCGCTGGCTGGCTGAGCTTTTCGAATTTCCGAGCACCGCGAGTGGCCTGTTTGTCACCGGCACGTCGATGGCCAACTTGCTCGGGGTGTTGATCGCGCGCACCCGCGAACTGGGCGTTGATGTACGCCGCACGGGCGTCGCATCGGCCGGCAAACGGCTCGTCGCCTACACTTCCTGCGCCGCGCACGGCTGCATTTCGCAGGCCATGGATCTGTCCGGCCTGGGCAACGCGGCGCTTCGTCTCGTTCCGGTCAACGATCGCCATCAGATCGATATCGCGGCGCTCACCAAGACGATCGCGCAGGACCGCGCCGCGGGCCTGGCGCCGTTCCTGGTGGTCGGCACGGCGGGAACGGTCGATACCGGCGCCATTGACGACCTGGCGGCGCTCGCCGCCATTGCGGCGGAAGAGAAGCTATGGTTTCACGTCGACGGCGCCATCGGCGCGCTCGGCATCATGGCGCCGGATATCGCGCCGCGGCTCGCCGGCATCCAGCAGGCGGATTCGATCGCGCTCGATTTCCACAAATGGGGGCAGGTGCCTTACGACGCCGGCTTCATCCTGGTGCGCGACGGCGCGCTGCACCGTGACACCTTCGCCTCGCCGGCGGCCTATCTGCGGCGCGAGACGCGCGGACTCGCGGCCGGCGCGTTGTGGCCTTGCGACTTCGGCCCCGACCTGTCGCGCGGATTTCGCGCGCTGAAGACCTGGTTCACACTGAAGGTCTACGGGACCGAGGCGCTGGGGGCGATGATTACGCGCACCTGCACGCTTGCCCGCTACCTTGAGATCAAGATCAAGACGTCGCGGGAATTCGAGCTGCTCGCTCCGGTCTCGCTCAACATCGTCTGCTTCCGTTATCGCGGCGACGATGCCGACCGCCTGAATGCGAAGATCGTCGCCGACCTGCATGAATCCGGCATAGCCGCGCCGTCGACCACCATCATCGGTGACCGCCTGGCGATCCGCGCGGCCATCGTCAATCACCGCACCGAACCGCGCGATATCGACGCCCTGTTGAAAGCCGTGTCGAAATTCGGCGCCGCGGCGGCGACAAGCCGTGCGGCCTGAGCAGAAGGAGCGCTAGGTGATTTCCTCGAACGCGAATGCAGCCCTGGCGGACGAGCTCGATTCGGTATCGCCAATCGGATTGCCGGCGCTCTGCCAGATGGCCTTCGATGGCCTCGATCTGGCGCCAGTGTGGAACAAGCTCGTGCTCCGCGTCAAAGCGCAGCCAAGCGATGCAGCCGCGCTGCTCGATCTTTCGGCCGTCGCTCAGCTGCAAGGCCGACCGCAGGACAGCCGCGCCTTGCAGACGGCCGCCTTGAATATGCAACGGGTCTATCGGCGGCCTGCGGCGGTTCCCGCGGATCGCCCGCTCAAACTGCTCGCCTTCATGGCGCCCGGCGATTTCATGGCCAATACGCCGTTGGAGTTCATGCTCGAAGGCTCCAGCATCGAGCTCGACATGATGTATGTCGTGCCGGGCACGACTTTGCCGATGCCGCCGGAGCACGACGTCGCGCTGGTGGCGATCGATGAATCCGACGAGACCGCGCCGGTGCTGCGCGAAATTGCGCAACGCGTTAAGTCGTGGCCGCGCCCGGTCGTCAACGCGCCTGACCGGATCGCGCAGCTGACGCGTGCCGGCACCTGGGAAATGCTGAAAGGCGCGCCGGGCATCGTCATGCCGATGAATGCGCGCATCGATCGCACGACATTGACCGGCGTCGCGGCCGGCGACGTCGCGATCGAATCCGTCCTCGACGGGGCCGGATTTCCCATTATCGCACGGCCGTCATGGTCGCAGGCCGGGGTCGGCCTGGTGAAACTAGATAATGCGGCGGCGATCGACCCATATTTATGCGAATGGGAAAACGCCGAATTCTACGTTGCGCCGTTTGTCGACTATGCGAGCGGCGACGGACTATTCCGCAAGTACCGCATCGCCATGATCGAGGGTCGTCCGTTCGCCGCCCATATGGCGATCTCGCAGCATTGGATGATCCATTATCTCAACGCCAATATGCGCAACGATGCGGGAAAGCGCGCCGAGGAAGCGCATTTCATGGCGAATTTCGACAGCGATTTCGCCGTCCGCCATGCCGCGGCGTTCAAGGCGATCGCAGAGCGCAGCGGACTGGAATACCTGCCGCTCGACTGCGGCGAGACGCCGGACGGGAAGCTGCTGGTTTTCGAAGCGGGAACCGCGATGATCGTGCATTCGATGGATCCGCCCGATCTGTTTGCCTACAAGCGGCCGCAGATGGAAAAGGTTTTCAAGGCCTTTCAAACGATGCTGCATAACGCCGCGCGCGCTGCGCCATAAAAAACCGGCCGCGCGAGGCTCGCGCGGCCGGCCAAATTCGCGCCCTGGATTTCAGTTGCCCTGGATGGTCTGGATCACGCTCGACATCGGGCGCGCTTCGTCCAGTCCGCCGCCCATTTCCTTGAGAACGGCCGCCTTGTATTCCGGCAGCGGCTCGACCGGCGTTTTGCCGACCACCTGCACCACCTTGTAGCCGGCGGCCTTGAGCTGCTTGAACAGCTCCGGCACCGCTTCGGAGGTGGCGTGCTGGAAATCATGCATCAGGATGATGCCCTTGCCGTGCTTGGCGAGCTTGGCCATGACCGATTTGATGACCTGGTCCGGCCTGCGCATCTTGAAGTCGAAGGAGTCCATGTCGGTGGAGAAGATGGCGACGTTGCGGGTGCCGAGATATTTGACCATTTCCGGCGGATGACGCAGCGCCGGGAAGCGAAAGAACGGACCCACCGGTTTATTGCCGAGCGCGATGCTCACCGCCGCGATGCCCTTTTCGATCTCGGCTTTGGCCTCGTCGTCGGACAGCTTCGACAGGTCTTTATGCGACCAGGTGTGCGAGCCGATGGTTTGCCCCGCTCGCGCCACTTCTTTGAGAATTTCCGGATGCCAGCCGGCGTGCTTGCCGATGGGGAAGAATATGGCCTTGGTGCAATTGTCGGCCAGCGCCTTGAGCACGCGTTCGGTATTGCCCGGCCAGGGACCGTCGTCGAAGGTCAGCACGATCTCCTTGTCGCGCAGGAAATCGTAGGCCTTGAAATGCTCGAAGCCGAAGCCGGGGCCGCCGGTGGTGTCTATCTGCACGACGCGCTCGACACCGAGCGCATTTGGATTGTCACATTTGGTTTTTGTGACGGACGGCGCTGCGGCCGGCTTGTCGGCAGAGGCCGGGGCGCTCTGCGCCCATGCGGCGCCCGCCGTCGACAACGAGATCGCAAGAGCAATCGCCATAGCGCTACGCATCACGTTCTCCATACCCCTAGGTGGCTGAATTGATACCTGCTTATTCATCGCGAGTTTAACCAGTCGAGTCAACGCAAGTACCAAAAACGCCAAAATTGCGGGGCTTAAATACAGTGATATGGTTAAACCCGGCGGCGGCAGACAGCCGCAGGTGGCACGTGTTGCGCCCGCCTGGGTTAGGTTCTATCTGGACGGCAAGTTCCGTCCCGGAGGCTTGCGATGCCGGCAATCGTGTCCAGCGCACGGATTTCGCGGCCGCTCATGCTGCTCGCGCTGGCGGTCGGGCTGATTATGGCGGCGACACTGGCGCTTTGGGTTTACTATGGTACCGCGGTATTCTTTGAAATCGTGCGCACCGGCTGGGTCGCGTGCTTCTGATGCAGCCAAGTGAGGCCCGATGACGGCAAAAACCTCGCATGTTCTGCTGGTTTTTACCGCGTTTCTGGGCGGCCTGGTCATATTTCTCGGCGTTATTCTCTTCGTGAACCATTATCAGGGCGCCGTCGGCGGCCCGTCGGCGATCGGCGGCCCGTTCAAGCTGACCGACCAGAACGGCAAGCCGATTTCTGACGAGGATTTGAAAGGCCATCCGTTCCTCGTGTTCTTCGGCTACACGCACTGCCCGGACATTTGCCCCACCACCTTGTTCGAAATGTCGGAAGTTCTGCACGCCATGGGCAAGGACGCCGACCGTCTCAACGCGCTGTTCATCACCGTCGATCCCGAGCGCGACACCGCGGCGGTCATGAAGGACTATTTGTCGAGCTTCGATCCGCATCTGCGCGGCGCGACCGGCGGCCGCAAGGCGATCGACGCGGTCGAGAAGGCGTACCGGGTTTACGCCAAGAAAGTTCCCACCACCAATGGCGACTACAGCATGGATCACAGCGCGCTGGTCTATCTGATGGACAAACAGGGCCGTTTCGTCGCACCGTTCAAGCTCGATCGGAAACCCGAGGCAGCGGCGGCCGACCTGAAGCGCTATCTGTAGCGCCTTTCATCGGCTTCGCCGCGTGCCTCATCGGCTTCGCCGCATACTTGTGTAAAGCAAACTCAATTAGCAGCCGTTGCAACCGTCGAACTGGGTTCACTCTGTTTGATGAAGTCCGGCGCCGCCACGTAGGGCACATCGTCAATCGGCAATTCGTAAATCACGCTTGGCCCGTTGTTGCCGATTTGCCTGAATCCAAGCCGGGGGTACAGCTCACGCACCAAGTCATTTTTCGCGGTCGGGCTGTACTCGCCGAGCAGCCGTCGCGCCCCGGATGCGCGGGCGCGGGCGACAATATCGGCGAGGATCGCCTCCTCGACCTTCCGGCCCAGTACGCGGCAAGACATCAGCCATAAATCGATGCGGGCGTCATCTTCGGAGTCGCGCGCAACCGCCACCACGCTGATGATGCCATTGTCACCGAACTTATCCTTGAGCCGGTAGCAGCGGCCGAAACCGGTATGCAGCACGGCGGAAAGATCGGCCCAATTGTAACGGCGCGTGGTGAGATTGAACTGGTTCGTCTTGTGAATGAGCTCGATGACGCGCTCGCGCGCTTCCTCGAGCGCAGAGCCTTCCATCACCATCTGTAAACCGCCCAAGAATTCCTGGTAATCGCCGGCGTCGCGCAGCGCGTCTTCACGCACGGCATTTTCCGCATACATGCGGTTTCGATCAAGCGATTCGATCGTGCCGAGGCGGTGGTCGAACAGGCCGGTTCGCGCGAGCATCGGCACCCGCTGCGCCGGGTCGTCCGGCAACCCCGGCACGGCGATTTCGGGGAAGCGGCGGCGTACCTCGGCGCGTTCGACCGGATTGTCATCGAGGAACACGACCCCGGCCGTGGATAGTTTCAGGCGTTCGAGAATGCGCGCAACGCTCGATGATTTCGGCTCCCAATGGATTTCCGCCGCCGCAAAATCTTCGAAGCGCAGCAGCATCTCGCCGCGCTTTGCAAATACTTCTTTCACAGCAGCGGGATTGTTCTTGCTGGCAATCGAAAGCACGACCCCCTTTGCATGCAGCCCCGCGAGGAAAGCCTGCAGGCGCAGGAAATGACGGCCCGTGCCGGCCGGGTCCAAATTGACCCCGTCGTAGCCGTCGTCGCCCACGCGCCCGCCCCAGAGGGTGTCGTCGAGGTCGACGACCACAAGCTTGCAGCGCGGCGCGATCGCGCCAACCACCGCATCGGCCAAGACGCCGAGGACAGCCGGCGTACGGTCCGGATGGAACGGCAGTTTCGCGACATCGTAAAAACGGTCATCGAACCACATTTGCGCGCCTACCGAGCGCATCAGCGGTTCGATATCGATGAGCGTCACCCGAGGCGAAGCGAGTGCCAAGCGAAGACCTTTGCCGATCTCGTGTCGCCACGCATAGGCGGCGCTGTTGTCGGAGACTTCGTCGGCGAGCGGCTCCGGCAGCGTGACGAGAACGTGCGCGTCGCCGGTCTTGAGCGCTGCTTCGACCGCGGCCGACACGGCCTTCACCACCGCGTCCGCGCTCCGCAGCGTTCCGTAGCCGAGTTCGATCGAGGTGAGTGCAAGGAGCACATGGGTCGGCGCAAAGGCGTGCAGAGACGAACCGCCGTCAAGCAATTCGGCTCTCCATTGGTTATACGGACTCTCATAGACGTCGGCTGCGAGTTCACGCGCTGCCAAAGCCAAAGGAAATCCCTGAGCGAGAAATTGCGTCGAGTAGTTTCCCGTGATCGCCAGCCGAATCTTCGGCCAAGTGGGTGAGCGCGGCATACCCGCCGCGGCATAGTCGCGTACGCACGCGGTAAGCTGCTGCAAGCTACGCGCCGCCGCGCAGCGCTCCGTGAGAGGCAAGAGATCGGCGCCGCCGGTACTCATGGGCGAAGCGGGCACTTCATATTTGCATGCCCTTCTCCTGCAACAACGTGACCATGTCGCTCACGGTGCGCAATTGTGCCAACTCGTCGGTCGTCAGCTTGACGCCAAGCTGCATCTCTATCTCGACCGCTAGAATAATATGCTTCAAGGAGTCCCATTGCGGGACCTCCGACGGCTCAAGATCCTCGCGCAGCACCAGGTTCGGATCGATAACGCTGCGAAAAATCGGCTCAAGCTTGCGCAGGATTACTTCTCTGCTCAAACGAACGCCCCCTGTTCCAGTGCCACTTTATGCGCTGCCAAACCGGCGAACAAGTGTTTCGGTCATACGGCCGAATCGTTAATTGCGAACAGCGTCCAGTCCGTGCAAAAATGACGGGACCACTCGAGCAATACTGTTCTTCGCCGCGCCATGATCTGAAATTCCTGATCCGCCAAACAACGAAAAGATACGCCCATGCCCAATTGCAGTTTCGGGGCGCGACCCGAATGAGCCCAATGTCGCGCTACCGGTCGGTTCCCCTGCACCGGCGTTGGATCAACGACATCTTTCATTTTGGCAAGAAATCGCACACCGTCGTCTGCAATTGGCAGCTCAACGTCGCACCCGCACTGGCTGCGCGTGCGGGCGGGCAGCCGGCGATTAGCTGGACTGCGATGTGGATGAAGGCATTGGCATTAGTGGCGCAGCGCCGGTCCGTGCTGCGCACGGCTTACCGCCCCTTCCCCTGGGCGCATCTCTATGTGCACCCGCACAGCAACTGCGCCGTCGTAATTGAACGGACGTGGCAGGGGGAAGAGGCGGTGTTCTTCGAGGTGATTGAAAAGCCGGACACGATCCCCATAGCCGAACTCGTCGGCGTGCTGCGCAAACTCAAGCAGGAACCGGTCGAAAGCATAATCACCTTCCGCTTGATCATTGCCATCGCGCGCTTGCCGGTTCTTGTGCGCCGATTTCTCTGGCATCTGGTGCTGTACTGGGGGTTGGGACGCTTCCCCGCGGAACTTCTGGGAACAATCGGAATCAATCCATTTCCGACGGGAGGCACGATAACCCAAACAGCCTCGCCGATCCCTTTCGTCTTCTTTATCGGGCTCGTTGAGCCGAATGGCGACACGCAAATCCAGTTCGTATTCGATCATCGGGTGATCGATGGCGCCGAGGCGTATCGATTGCTGCGCGATGTTGAAGCGACGATGAACCGGGACATCGTCGCTGAGCTTAAGGAGAACCTGCAAGCTCCAGCAATGCAGCCTGCGCGCATAGGGGAGACACTGCACCATTAGATTCCCGGATCTGACTTTGAACCTTCGCCGCGCGTTCAATCTCAAGCGGCACTCGCGGCGGATCGCGCCTGCCGATCCGAGCTGCGCCGCGGACTTTCCGGCGCGAGCGAGGGTAGCTCGCCGGCTTCCTTGAGTGACGTGAGATAACGCTCCAACGCGAGCAGCGAGCGAACCAGATTTGCCGCTCGCCGCGAACTCTTCGCCAGACCGTGTTCGGTCTTCTCCCAAGCATAGGGTGCAGCGGCAAGCTGGTAGAGCGCGCGCCAGGCGGCGAGCGACAACAGCAGCCAATGCAACGGCGTCAACAGCAGCACCCACGCTGTCGACGCGAGGCCGCGACGCGACAGTCCGAGCCAGCCGAGGAAGGCCGAGGTCAAATAGCCGACGACGGCGGTGGCACCGTAGATCGCCGCCAGCAAGGCGACCGGTACGCTGTCGCCGCGCCACATCGGGGCGCCTCTCGCCAGCGAATAAATCAGCATAGCGAGGAACAGCGGATGGATCAGCGCTGCCAGCGCGTTGCCGCCGACGATCAATTGGAACGTAACGAATCCAGGCCAGCCCAGATCGCGCAGCAGCCGGCGCGGCTCGCGCATATGCACCAGCCAGGTCTGCATCCAGCCTTTGAACCAGCGTGTGCGCTGGCGCAGCCAGGGGCCCAATCGCGCCGGGGCTTCTTCGTGGGTGGTCGAATCGATCATCTCTATCCGGCGCCCGAAACGCGCCAGCCGCATTCCGAGATCGGCATCCTCGGTGACGTTGTACGGATCCCAGCCGCAGACCTCGCGCAACGTCGCTGTGTTGAAGTGATTGGACGAGCCGCCGAGCGGCAGCGGCAGCTGCATGGCGGCAAGGCCGGGCAGGAAGACGTCGAACTGTCCGGCATATTCGGCGGTGAACAGCCGGGCGAGCCACCCGTCCGCGGTATTGTCAATGCACAGCCGCGCCTGCACGCAGGCGAGATCGTCACCACCGGCGCTGAACGCCTGTAACGCTCGGCGCAATTGGTTCGGGTCCGGTCGGTCCTCGGCGTCGTAGATCACGGTGAAGGTGCCGCGCGCGAACGGTAGCGCCACGTTGAGCGCTTTCGGCTTGGTGCGAGGTCCTTCGGTCGCGACCGGAATGACGGCGATCGGGATGCGCGTATTGCGGGCGGCAATGGCCGCGCGCGTATCCTGATCGTCGGCTTCGACTGCCAAAATGATATCCAACTTCTCGGGCGGATAATCCGGTATTATGGCGCAAACGCCACAAGACATTTTTAGGCCAGCCGCTATCTAAGCGGCATGGCTGAAATCCGAACCGTCACCACGCTACGGAAAAAGCGCGATCACATCCGCCGCCTAATCCGCGACTATGAGCGCAGACTAGATC
>JBOHII010000122.1:0-8905 GCA_050725955.1 Pseudolabrys sp.
GTGGTCAACCTGATGGACGCGCTGCGCCGCAGCGCCAAGGCTGACCGTCGCCAGCCGGCGGCTAAAAGTGCGAACCGTCGCAGACGCACGCCCACGCGGCGCAAGGTGCGCCGGGCGAGTTGAACGAACCGGCGCAAGGTCCAGGGCAAGATCATGCGCAAAAAGAGACGCAAAAAGAGAAAAAAGAGAGTTGCATGGCGGGGCTGAAGACCTATCGCGCCAAGCGAAAATTCGGCGTCACCGCCGAGCCGAAGGGCAAGGTCGCGCGTAGCCGCGGCCATGCATTTGTCATCCAAAAGCACGCGGCGCGGCGGCTGCATGACGATCTGCGGCTCGAACTCGACGGCGTCATGAAAAGCTGGGCGGTGACGCGCGGCCCTAGCCTGGAGCCGGGCGACAAGCGGCTCGCCGTGCAGGTCGAGGACCATCCGGTCGACTACAACAAGTTCGAAGGCATCATTGCCCAAGGCGAATATGGCGGCGGCACGGTGATGATCTGGGACCGCGGGACCTGGCAGCCGGAGGGCGATCCGCACCGGGCACTCGAGAAGGGGCATTTGTCGTTCACGCTCGATGGCGAAAAGCTGCATGGACTGTGGCATCTGGTGCGCATGGCGCGCCGGCGCGGCGAAAAACGCGACAACTGGCTGTTGATCAAGGCGCATGACGCGGCGGCGCGCGAGCCGGGCGACAAGGATATCCTTGAGCAGAAGCCGCGTTCGGTCGTATCCGGGCGCTCGATGGACGAGATCGCCAAGGGGAAGCCCAAGGAAAAACCCAAGGGCAAGCCCAGACGCAAGCGCGCAAGCGCGGCAGCGGCACGCGTGCTGCGCAAGACGGCAAAGCCCGCGCGCGCAAAAACAGCACCGATTGCCGGGGCGAGGCGTGCCGCCCTGCCCGCTTTCGTTGCGCCCTGTCTTGCCAAGCTCGCCGACAAGACGCCGGACAGCGACACCTGGGTGCATGAGATCAAATTCGACGGCTACCGCATCCAGGCGCGGCTCGACCGCGGCAAGGTCAAGCTCATGACCCGGCACGGTCTCGACTGGACCGGGAAATTTCCGACGATCGCCGAAGCGGTTGCCAAGCTGCCGGCGCGCGCCGCGCTGATCGACGGCGAGCTGGTGGTGGAGGGGCCCGACGGAATCTCCAGCTTCTCGCTGCTGCAGGAAGACCTCAAGCACGGCCGCCACGACCGCATGGTATACTACGCCTTCGACCTCATGCATCTCGACGGCGCCGATGTGAAGCTGCTGCCGCTGACCGCGCGCAAGCAGGCGCTGGCGCGTCTGCTGGCGAAGGCCAGCAAACGCGGCCCGCTGCGCCTGAGCGAGTCGATCGCCGAGCGCGGGCCGGTGCTGCTCAAGCACGCGTGCAAGATGGGCCTGGAAGGCATCGTCTCAAAACGTGCCGAGGCGGCCTATCGTTCCGGCCGCGGCGGCGAATGGGTCAAAACCAAATGCTCGGACCGGCAGGAACTCGTGGTCGTCGGTTTTGCGCCCTCGAGCATGGATGCGCACGCCATCGGCGCACTGGTGCTCGGCTATTACGCCCGTGGCAAGCTGCGCTATGCCGGACGCACCGGCACCGGCTTCACGCGGCAAAGCGCGCGTGAAATCTATCGCAAGCTGTCAACGCTCAAGCTTGCCAAATCGCCGCTCGAGACGGTGCCGAAGGAGGAGCGCGGCGTGCGCGCGCCGGTGTGGGTCGCGCCCAAACTGGTGGCCGAAGTCGACTTCCACGGCTGGACACAGGGCGACCGCGTGCGGCAGGCGTCGTTCCAGGGCCTGCGCGAGGACAAGCCGGCGAAACAAGTGGTGCGTGAGATGGCTACGAATGCCACGACGGCAGTGAAACGCAGCGCGCCGATGCGGCGCGCGAAAGCGGCGGTGGCCGGCGTGACGCTGTCGCATCCCGACCGCGTCTATTGGGCGGACGCCGGCGTCAGCAAGCACGATCTCGCCGATTACTACACGCAGGTGTGGCCGTGGATGCGGCCGCACGTGACCGATCGGCCGATCTCGCTGCTGCGCTGCCCCGAGGGCGCGGCCGGGCAATGTTTCTTTCAGAAACACGCGCACGGCATCAATGCCGAGCATCTGCATCTCATCGCGGAAAAAGGCGACAAGATCATTTCCATCGACGATCTTCCCGGTCTCATTTCGCTGGTGCAGGCCGGCGTTTTGGAAATCCACACCCGCGGTACAACGATCGACGATCGCGAGCGTGCCGACCGGCTGGTATTCGATCTCGATCCCGGGCCAGGCACGGGCTGGAAGGATGTAGTCGCCGCCGCGCGCGAGGTGCGCAAGCGGCTTACCGCGCTCAAGCTCAAGAGTTTCCTGAAAACCTCCGGCGGCAAGGGCCTGCACGTGGTTTTGCCGATCAAGCCGACGCCGTGGGACACGGCCAAGATTTTTGCGCAAGCCGTTGCAGGCTCGATGGCGGCGGATTTACCCCACCGCTACACGGCGACCGCGACCAAGAGCAAACGCACCAAGCGCATCTTCGTCGATTATCTGCGCAACAGCCGCGAGGCGACCGCGGTGGCGCCCTACTCCAGCCGGGCGCGGCCCGGCGCACCGGTGTCGGCGCCGATTGCTTGGTCCGAACTCGGCAGCCTCAAGGGCCCGGACCAATACACCGTGCTCAACATGCCGGCCCGGCTCAAACGCCTGCGCACGGACCCCTGGGCCGGCATCGGCCGGCTCAAGCAGAAATTGCCCGCGCTGAAATGAAAAGGACCCGCGTGTGCGGGTCCTTTGCAATGTCGGCGGATCACGCCGCGGCGTGCTGATTGACCGTGCGCTCGGCGATCTTGCCGAGAAGCGCGTCGGCGTTTTTCTCTTCTTCCAGCGTCTCGTGCAGCAACCGCGCGATCTGCGGTTTGCCGATGAGTTTCGCCCAGGCGCAGAGGGTGCCATAGCGGGCGATCTCGTAGTGCTCGGCGGCCTGGCCGGAGGCGATCAGACCGGCATCGAGGACCCGTTCGTCGTCCACCTCTTCAATCACCTCCTTGCCCTCTTCGATGATCCCCAGAATGGCGTCGCATTTCTTGCCCTTGGCGGTCTTGCTGATCATCTCGAAGGCTTTCTCAAGCCGCTCGACGTGGCCTTCTGTCTCCTTGAGATGATCGGTGAAGGCCTTCTTCAATTCAGGGTCTTGCGCCTCCTTCGCCATCTTGGGAAGCGCCTTGGTGAGCTGCTTTTCAGCGTAATAAACGTCCTGCAACAGGGCGTGGAAAAGTTCCTCCATCGTTTTCATCGTCAGGCTCCGGAATTTGGTTGTTGGAATCGCCAGGCGCGGCGCGCACGGCATACCCAAGCAGCAACGTACGATGTCATCGCGCGGTTCCTGCTTGCTCGCGCGTTCGGCCATATTTTCAGCCGAAACCGACCTGGAACATGATGGAACCGCCGCGCGTTGAAGGAACGCAAGACCGCGCCGGATAACGGGGGACTTACGCAGCGATGGCTCAAAACTCTCATCAGAATCACGGCACGGGGGCAGCTTCAGCGCTCTCGGCGCATTTCTCCAAATTCGCACAAACCACCGCGCGGTGGACCGGCCATCCAGTCACGTTCCTCACCGCCGTCGCGGTGGTCATCGTCTGGATGGTCACCGGGCCGCTGTTCAATTACAGCAACACCTGGCAATTGGTTATCAATACCGGCACCACCATCATCACCTTCCTCATGGTGTTCCTGATTCAGAACACGCAGAACCGCGACTCCATGGCAGTCCAACTCAAATTGTCGGAGCTGGTGCTGGCCATGAAGGGCGCTCAGAACAAATTCGCCGACATCGAAGATTTGAACGACGAGGAACTCGAACAGCTGCATGAGGAATGCCGCGCCCGCGCCGATATGACGCTGCACCACCTGGAAAATCGGCAATCCGCACCGCGCAAGAAGCCGCGCGCTGCCGCCCAGCACGCCAAGGCGCAGCGGCGGACCTCGCAAGCGGCGGCAAAATCTAAATCTTAACAATTTCGCTTTAGGAACATTTGTTCCGCTAGCCGATTATCGGAAGCGGAGGCGCCGAGCGTTGAGATTGCGGCCAGCCTGCCGCCGGCGCGCCATATGCGCGACACGATCGCCGCCTAGGCGTTTGCGCGTTTCGTGTTGCGTGCGTGAGGGACGACGAGATGGCATCAGGAATTTGGGTGACGGCGGTTGCGCTTGTGTGTTGTCTTGCGAGCGCGCCGGCCGAGGCACATAGCTCAAAAAAATTTTCCGGCAAAGCGACTTTCTACGACACAAACTACTCGGGCAAAACCGCCTGCGGTGCGCGCTACAATCCGAAAAAATTCACCGCCGCGCACCGCACTCTGCCGTTCGGCACCCGCCTGCGCGTGACCGATGTGCAAACGCACCGCAGCGTGGTGGTGACCGTGAACGACCGCGGACCCTTCATCAAGGGCCGCGTGCTCGATCTCTCGCTCGCCGCCGCCAAGGTGTTGCACATGGCGGGGCGCGGCGTCATTCGCGTGACAGCGGCGATCGAGTAGCGCGCCTCAATCCACCTTCGCTTCGTCGCGATACATGACCTTGTGGCGCGTCTCGCGCACCCAGGCGTCGATCTCCTCGACGGTCATGTGGTTCTTCATGTCGAAGCGGTCCCAGTTCATGATCTGCGGCAGCGTCTTCTTCCAGCGCTTGTAAGGCGGTTTCGCCGGCGCGCCGAACAGCATGAGGTCGATAATGGCAAGGTCTTCCGGGACGCCGAGCAGCGGACGCAGCGATTGCTGCGCGTGCTCCTGGCCGATCGCGGTCACCCACCAGACCTGATAACCGAGCGCGGCGGCGGCGAGATGCGCCGACATAGTGGAAGCGGCGACGCTTTGCAGCAGGATGCGTTCGGCGTTCTGCTGATAGAGCCTGTCGAGATCGGAGCCATCAAGCAGCACCGGGAAGGCGCGCACGAAGCGGAAATCGGCCGCCACCACGATGAAGCCGGGCGCCGTCTCCAACCCGCGATAATTGGGCGTGGGGAATTTCATCTTCAGCTTGGCGCGCGCGGTCGCCTCGGCGACGAAATAGTCGGCGATCTGCTTTTTCACCGCCGCATCGGTGACGGCGATATAGTGCCAGGGCTGCGCATTGGCGCCGGACGGCGCATGGCGCGCGGCTTCCAGCACCATCTCGATATGCTCGCGCGGCACCGCGACGTCGCCGCGGAAGGCGCGGGTCGTCATGCGGTTTCGCACAACGTCCATCAGCGCGTCATAGCGCGCGAGATTGGGGGCGAATTTGGTTACGTCGTCCATGCGGGTCCTCCCCAGGCCATTTGCGCTATGATAATCGAAGCCACGCAATCGTCATACCCTGCCCCGTCCAGACAAGGACCTCAAACCATGCCCGCCAAGCGCCCGGCGCCTCGCCTGCCCATCATCGATGAAGCGCATATGAACGATACCCAGAGGGCGCTGCTGGAGGCGATCCGCTCAGGGCCACGCGGCCAATCGATCACCCCGCGCGGGCCGTTCGCGGTCTGGCTGCATGCACCGGAATTCGGCCATCTGGCGCAGGCGCTGGGCGGCCATTGCCGGTACAAAACGGCGCTGCCGGCGCGGCTGTCGGAATTCGCGATTTTGTGCACGGCGCGGCTGTGGCGCGCGCAATATGAATGGTTCGCGCACGCGCCGATGGCGGAAAAGGCCGGCGTCAAGCCGAAGACCATCGCGGATTTGCGCTCCGGGCGCGAACCGACATCGGCGCCGGCGGACGAGCGCGCGATTTATGCGTTTGTGCGCGAGCTGTACAAGACCAACCGCGTAAGCGACCGTACCTACAAGCGCCTGCACGGCTTTCTCGGCGATGCGGCCACGGTCGAACTGGTCGGCATTCTCGGCTATTACGTCATGATCTCGATGACGCTCAACGTGTTCCGCATGATGCCGCCGACCGATGCCGAACTGGCCTTTGCCGAGCCGAAATAGGCGCGTACAAGTCCGATTTTATAATTGGCTAAGAAATAGGCAGGCACCTGCTATTTTCACGGCGCACAGCCGTTTTTTCACGCCAGCCGATGGCAAACCCACGGCGGCGGCGATGGCACGTCGCTTGCTCTCTCCGTTCTGCACGATAAGCCCACAAAACGGAGGGTTCCATGCGACGTCGAGAATTCACAAAACTGGCTTTGGCCGGCGCGGCCGCCACCGTCGCGGCGCCGGCGATCGTCAAGGCCGAGACAACGTTCAATTGGAAGATGACCAGTTTCTACGGACCAAACGCATACTTTTATTCGACCGGCCCGGGCAGCGCCAAGGATCTGTGCAAGCGCATCGAGGAAATGTCGGCCGGGCGCCTGAAAATCCAATTCTACGGCGCCGGCGAATTGATCCCGGCCGCCGCCGGGTTCGACGCCGCATCGTCCGGCACGGTCGAGATGAACTACGCCAACTCCTATTTCTGGACCGGCAAAGTCTTCGCCGCGCAATATTTCACGGCGGCGCCGTTCGGCTTGAACTTCGTCGGCTATAACGGCTGGATCTACGACGGCGGCGGCATCGAGCTGTGGCGGGAGGCCTACGAAAAATTCAATCTGGTGCCATTCCTCGCCGGCAATACCGGCGTGCAGATGGCCGGCTGGTTCCGCAAGCCGATTGAAAAAGTCGAGGACCTCAAGGGCCTCAAAATGCGCATCCCGGGCCTCGCCGGCCGCGTGCTGCGCGAACTCGGCGTCGACGCGCAATTGCTGGCGCCCGGCGATATCTTCCCGGCGCTCGAACGCGGCGTGATCGACGCCGCCGAATTCGTCGGCCCCTATCTCGACCGCCAGCTCGGCCTGCAAAAGGTGGCCAAATATTACTACACCCCGGGCTGGCACGAGATGGCGACCGGCAGCGAGGTCGTCGTCAACAAGGCGGCCTGGGCGAAGCTGCCGCCCGATCTCAAAGCGATCGTCGAGAATGCCAGCATGGCCTGCAATACGCGCGGCGAGGCCTGGCTGCAGAAAGTCAACGGCGACGCATTGGACGACCTGGTCAAGAACCAGGGCGTGCACGTGCTGCCGTTGCCCGACTCCGTGCTTGATGCGCTGCGCGCGGCCAACAAGAAGATCCTCGACGAAGCCATCGCCAAGGATCCGCTTACCAAAAAGGTGGCCGACTCTTACGAGAAATACATGACCACCTACCGCCAGTGGGCGAAATACAGCGAGAAGCCCTACTACGACAGAGTCCTCGGCGCCTGACATGACGCCTGCCGGGAAACTAGCCGACGGGATCGACCGCTTCATCGATCTCGTCGGCCGCACGATTTCGTGGCTCGCACTCGCGGTCGCGCTGGTGATGGGCGCCAACGTGCTGTTGCGCTACGGATTCTCGCTCGGCTGGATTTGGGCGCAGGAACTGGAGTGGCACCTCCTGGTGCCGCTCACTTTGGTCGGCATGTCCTACGCACTGCGGCATGGCGAGCACGTCCGCGTCGACGTTTTGTTCGTCACCTTCAAGCCCCGCACCAAGCTCGCCGTCGACGTCATCTCCGCGGTAATCGCGATGATCTTTTCGGCGTTGGTCGTCTGGCTGTCGATCGGCTTTGTCGCGCAGTCCTGGACGATCGGCGAGGGGTCGCCCAATCCGGGCGGCATGGGCGGGCTTTATGTCATGAAGGCGATGGTGCCGCTCGGCTTTGCGCTGCTGTTCCTGCAATCGCTCGCGCAGGCCATTCAGACGGGCTTGGCGTGGAAAGCGGCCGGCCATGAGCCTTGAAGTCCTCGCCACCCTGATGCTGGTCGCTTTTTTTGTGCTGCTGCTCGCCGGCATTCCGGTCGGGCTGACGCTGGCAACCACCGGCTTCGTCTTCGGCTATCTCGGCTTCGGCTTCGACCTGTTCAACCTGCTGCCGCACCGCATCTTCGGAGTGGTGACGAACTACACGCTGCTCGCCATCCCGCTGTTCGTGTTCATGGGCGTGATGCTGGAGAAGTCCAAGCTCGCCGAAGAACTGATGGATGTGATCGGGCTCGCCGCCGGCTCGCTCAAGGGCGGCCTCGGTATCGGCATCATCGTGGTCGGCGTGCTGATGGGTGCGACCACCGGCATTGTCGGCGCCACCGTCGTGACGCTCGGCCTGCTCACGCTGCCCGGCATGCTGCGGCGCGGCTACGACAAGGGGCTGGCCTGCGGGATTATTTGCGCCTCCGGCACCCTCGGGCAGATCATTCCGCCCAGCCTCATTCTCATTTTGCTCGCCGACATCACCAACCAGTCGGTCGGCACCATGTTTGCCGCCGCCATGATCCCCGGCCTGGTGCTGTCGGCGATCTACATCGTCTACATCCTGATCCTCGGCGTGATGCGGCCCGACCTGGTGCCCGCCATTCCGGAGGAGGAGCGTGCCGCGATCTCAAGCATGCAACTTGCCGGCAAGATCGTGCGCGTGGTCGCCCCGCCTATCGGGCTGGTGATCGCCGTGCTCGGCTCGATCATCGCCGGCATCGCCGCGCCGTCGGAGGCCGCCGCCATGGGCGCGCTCGGCTCCATCCTGGTCGCGGCCCTCGGCCGCCGGCTGACCTACACGGTGTTGCGCGACACCGTGCAATCCACCACGCGCATCACCGCAATGGTGATGTTCATCTTGATCTGCGCGCAGGTGTTCTCGCTCGCCTTCAGGGGATTGCACGGCGAGAAGCTTGTGCAGGACGCCTTTACGCTGCTGCCGGGCGGCATCAACGCCAGCATCTGGTTCCTGATGGCGCTGATCTTCGTGCTCGGATTCTTTATCGAATGGATCGAGATTTCCTACATCGCGGTGCCGCTGTTTCTGCCGATTTTCATCAATGCCAATGTTGATCTCGTGTGGCTTGCCACGCTCATCTGCGTCAACCTGCAAACCTCGTTTCTGACGCCGCCATTCGGCTGGTCGCTGTTCTTCCTGCGCGGCGTGGCGCCGCCGGAGAT
>JBOHII010000123.1:0-17350 GCA_050725955.1 Pseudolabrys sp.
TCGTCGAAAATGCGGTTGCTGGTCTGTGTCATGGCGTGCCTCCGAAATCATCGTTGCGCATGATCCCTCGGATCGAGCCCGAGGCCATGCTTATCCGAAAACCGGTTCCCATCCCCAATCAAGTCGAGGACAAGCTTTTCGGGATCATGCGTGTAACAATGGCGGTCCGGTCATCTCCCCGCAAGACCCGGCTGGCTACGTCCTGCTAGCATCGCATTTCTTTTTACCGGAACTTGCAATGCCCCTGTTCGTCATCCCCTTTCCCGCCTTCGATCCGGTGCTGATCCACCTCGGGCCGTTCGCCATCCGTTGGTATGCGCTCGCCTATATTGTCGGCATCCTGCTCGGCTGGGTCTATGCCCGCGCCCTGGTCCGCAACGAACGACTTTGGGGCGGCCCGGCGCCGATGACGCTGCTCGACTTCGACGATTTCGTGCTCTGGGTGACGCTCGGCATCATCCTCGGCGGCCGCACTTTCTATGTGCTGTTCTACAATCTGCCGCACTTCGCCGCCCACCCGCTCGAGATCGTGCAATTGTGGAACGGCGGCATGTCGTTCCACGGCGGTTTCACCGGCTGCGTGGTCGCCGTGATCTTGTTCGGGCGCAAGCGCGGCATTCCGGTGCTCTCGCTCGGCGACATCACCTGCGCGGTCGGGCCGATCGGGCTGTTTCTCGGCCGCATCGCCAATTTCATCAACGGCGAATTGTGGGGCCGCCCGACCGACGTGCCCTGGGCCATGGTGTTTCCCAGCGGCGGGCCGGTACCGCGCCATCCGAGCCAGCTCTATGAGGCGACGCTGGAAGGCCTGGTGCTGCTTGCCGTGCTGGCTCTGTTGATGCGTGCCGGCGCCTTGCGACGGCCGGGGCTCATCATCGGATGCTTCGCCGTCGGCTATTCGATCGCGCGGGTGACCTGCGAATTCTTCCGCGAGCCGGATGCCCAGCTCGGCTTCCTGTGGGGCGGCATGACCATGGGCATGCTGCTGTCGGTGCCGCTGTTCCTCGCCGGCCTCGGCTTCATCTTCTTTGCATTGAAGCATCCATTGCAGAGGGCGTGATGACCGACGTGCTGCCGCTGGAAGCCGAAATTCGCCGGCGCATCGCGGCGGCGGGCCCCATGCCGGTCAGCGAATATATGAGCTTGTGCCTGACCGATCCCGCGCACGGCTATTACACCACGCACGATCCATTCGGCGCGCGCGGCGACTTCATCACCTCGCCGGAGGTCAGCCAGATGTTCGGCGAGATGATCGGGCTGTGGATGGCCGCGGTGTGGAAGCAGATGGGCGCACCGGAAAACCTGCGCATCGTCGAACTCGGCCCCGGCCGCGGCACCATGCTCAACGATGGGCTGCGTGCATCCAAGGTGCTGCCGGGATTCCGCGAAGCGGCGGTGGTCCACCTGGTCGAGATCAGCCCGGCGCTGCAACGGCAGCAGGCCGAACGGCTCGAGCAGCTTGGCGCGCCGGCCTACTGGCATAGCGCGCTCAGCGAGGTGCCGCCCGGCCCCGCCATTATCGTCGCCAACGAATTTTTCGACGCGCTGCCGGTCGACCAGGCGGAGAAGACCGAGCGCGGCTGGCACCAGCGCATGATCGAAATCGACGCCGCCGGGAATCTCGCCTTCACCATGGCGGACGACCCGCTGCCGCACTTGGAACGCCTGCTGCCGCCGGCGTTGCGCGCGGAGCGCGCCGGCGCGATCTACGAATGGCGCGCCGGCACCGAGGCGATGGAAATCGGCCGGCGGCTCGCGCGCGACGGCGGCGCCGCACTAGTGATCGACTACGGCCATGCCGAAAGCGCCGCCGGCGACACCTTGCAGGCCGTTGGCCTGCACGCCTATGCCGACCCGCTGACCGCGCCCGGCCATCTCGACCTCACCGCGCATGTGGATTTCCAGGCGCTGGCCAAGGCGGTGGAGGCCATGGGCATCGACGGGTTTGGGCCGCTGTCGCAGTCGAAATTTCTGCGCCGGCTCGGTATCGAGACGCGTGCGGCCTCGCTCAAGGCCAAGGGCGCCGCGGCCGCCACCATCGATGCCGCGCTGGCGCGCCTGATCGGCGAGGACCGGGTCAGCATGGGCGCTCTGTTCAAGGCCGTCGCCTTCGCGCATCCCTCGCTCGGCGTACCGCCGGGATTCGAGAGCTAGCCCATGTTGCAAGCCGCCGCCCTGAGCAAACTCGCCCGCATCCGCCACGCCTTCTTCACCCGCAGCGGCGGCGTTTCGCAGGGCATTTATGCCAGCCTCAACGGCGGCGTCGGATCGAACGACGCACCCGACAAGGTGGCGGAGAACCGCGCTCGCATGGCGGCGGTGCTCGGCGTTGCACCCGACCGCCTGCTCACCGCCTACCAGATTCATTCGCCCGACGTGGTGGTCGTCGACAAGCCGTGGACACAAAGCGAGCGCCCGCGCGCCGATGCCATTGTCACGCGCACCGCAAAGCTCGCCATCGGCGTGTCGACCGCCGACTGCGGACCGCTGCTATTGGCCGACGCCGAAGCGGGCGTCATCGGGGCCGCGCATGCCGGTTGGCGCGGCGCGCTCGGCGGGGTGATCGAAGGAACGGTCGCCGCCATGGAAAAGCTCGGTGCCGAGCGCGCCCGCATCGTGGCGGCACTCGGCCCCACCATCCGCCAGCCAAACTACGAGGTCGGGCCGGAATTCGTCGAACGGTTCCGCGTGGCCGATGCCGGGTATTTGCGGTTTTTCGCACCCGCGCAGCGCGCCGACCACGCCATGTTCGATCTCGGCGGCTTCATCGCCGATCGCGTGCAGCGCGCCGGCATCGCGACATTCGAAGATCTTGGCTTGTGCAACTATGCCGAGCCGGAGCGCTTCTTCAGTTATCGCCGCACGACCAAGCTGGGCGAAGCCGATTACGGCCGGCATATCAATGCGATCGCTTTATCCGTTTGACGATTCCAGCGTTTGGCTGGACTCACGGCCGTCCTTGCCGTTAGATTTGATCCAGTCCGAGGGACCTGAGCAACAAAAGCAAGGCCATCGACAGGGGTGTCAATGTTGTGGAGTTCGGGGGCGCGGGCATCGCACGCCACGAGGCGGCGCATGCCTTGGACCGGGGCGGCGTTGATCGCCCTCGGTGCGATCGCGCTAGCCGGCTGTACGGTCGAGGACCAGCCGTCCAATCTGGCCGCACAGCCGCGTGGCGCCACCGTCGCATTCGAATCCATCGACGGCCCGCCGCCCGATCAATTCCGCCAACTGGTGCAGGACCTCAATGAGGAGGCTCAGATCCGTCGGCTGGCGGTTATGTCGCGCGAAGGCACGTCGGCCTATCGCGTGCGCGGCTATCTCGCCGCCAAGGTGGCGCACAGAGAAACCACGATCTCATGGGTCTGGGACGTATTCGACAAGGACGATCGCCGCGCGTTGCGCGTTACCGGCGAGGAGACCGTCAAGGGCAAGCATAAAGATGCCTGGGAGGTCGCCGACGACGCCATGCTGCACCGGATCGCCGGCGACAGCATGGACCAGCTCGCAACTTTCCTGACGTCGCCCGAAGTGGCGCCGAGTTCACCCAACGTGGCCAGCGTGCCGCAGCTCGTGCTGGCTGGCTTCCGCGATTTCACGCCGGAAGCCGCCGGAATCTTCCGCATGTTCCGGCCCCACGCCGATCCGGCGCCGGGCGAGGCCGGCGAACCTCCCGATCTGGAAAGCGCCGGTCCGGTGCCGCTGCCGCGCAGCCGGCCGCCGGCGGACGCCGTGATATCGGCCCGGCAGACCCCGACGCGGACCGCCGCCGCCGATTGAGGCAAGGCTTCGTTCACCCCAAGCAGAAGCCGCGGGACAACGATCCGGACTCGTATTGCGAGCCCCTGCCCGCCTTGTTATGACCACGCCGCCGCCGGCGCATGATCCCGAAAAGCGGGTACCGGTCTTCGGACAAGATCATGCGCAACCAAGATGCCGTGGTACTCGAGGGTTCGTCGATGTCGGGCAAGAACGGAGCGATCAAGCTCGTCGCCGGCAACTCGAATCCTGCTCTGGCGCTGGCGATTGCCGAATATCTCAAGAACCCCTTGACCAAGGCCGTGGTCAAGCGCTTCGCCGACATGGAAGTGTTCGTCGAAATTCAGGAAAACGTGCGCGGCGCGGACTGTTTCGTCATCCAGTCCACCTCGTTTCCGGCCAACGATCATCTGATGGAATTGCTCATCATCATGGATGCGCTGCGCCGCTCCTCGGCTCGCCGCATTACCGCGGTGATCCCCTATTACGGCTACGCCCGGCAGGACCGCAAGCCAGGGCCCCGGACGCCGATCTCGGCCAAGCTCGTCGCCAACCTGATCACGCGCGCCGGCGCCGACCGAGTGATGACGCTCGATTTGCATGCCGGGCAGATCCAGGGCTTCTTCGATATTCCGACCGACAACCTCTACGCTTCGCCGGTGATGGTGCGCGACATCCGCGAGCGCTTCCAGCTTGACAACGTCATGGTGGTGTCGCCCGACGTCGGCGGCGTGGTGCGCGCACGCGGGCTCGCCAAGCGCATCAACGCGCCGCTCGCCATCATCGACAAGCGGCGCGAGCGCGCCGGCGAATCGGAAGTGATGAACGTGATCGGCGACGTCGCCGGCTACACCTGCGTGCTGGTCGACGACATCGTCGATTCCGGCGGCACGCTGGTCAACGCCGCCGACGCGCTGCTCGAGAACAAGGCGAAGGCGGTCTACGCCTACATCAGCCACGGCGTCCTGTCGGGCGGAGCGGTGGCGCGCGTCGCCAAGTCGCGGCTGAAGGAACTGGTGATTACCGACTCGATCCAGCCGACCAAGGAAGTGCTGGGCGCCGGCAATATCCGCGTGCTGTCGATCGCCACATTGATCGGCGAGGCGATCGGGCGCACCGCGACCGAAGAGTCGGTGTCGAGCCTGTTCGACTAGGGCGAAAGTTATCCACAAATAGATTCAATCGGCCGCAGCATTGGCTGTGGAGATTCCGTTTTCCGCCGTTGCCTATGACGAGCAAATCACGGCTCATTGACCCTCGATGCTGCCTTTGGCGGGCTGAATCGAGCGGGTTATAGTCAGTTGGCCAAGTGATTCGCTTCCGCCGTCAAGGCGTCCCCCGTATCCCTGCGTCACAATCCGGTCGGCTGGCGTCGTGCGCGTCGTTGCGTGCGTTTCCTTTTCGATTCGGCAAGCGGAGACGTCATGCCCCAGATCGCCTACGCGGAAGAACCCCGGATCAATCCGCTCGACGTGGTCGAGCGGCTGGCGGCGGTGAACAACTGGTCGTTCGAGCGCTCAGGCGACGACGAGATCACCATCCTGGTTACCGGCAAGTGGACCGATTACCAGGTCTCTTACACCTGGATGGGCGATATCGAGGCGCTGCATCTCGCCTGCGCCTTCGATCTCAAGGTGCCCGAGCGCCGGCGCGCCGAGGTGCAGGCGCTGATCTCGCTGATCAACGAGCGGCTGTGGGTTGGCCATTTCGATCTGTGGATCACCGAGGGCATCCTGATGTTCCGCCACGCGCTGGTGCTGGCGGGGGGCGTCACGGCGTCGGGCAAGCAGTGCGAGGCGATGCTCGGCACCGCGCTCGATGCCTGCGAGCGTTATTTCACCGCCTTCCAATTCGTGGTCTGGGCTGGCAAGGGCGCGCGCGAGGCGCTCGACGCCGCCATGTTCGATACCTCCGGCGAGGCGTAGATTTTCCGCTATCGTTCCGGGTCCGATCCTTCAGGCCGTCCCGGAATGACAACGCCCTGTTTGCCGTTATCATGTCGCCATGAACCGACGCGCTACAAACGATAAACCGCTGCGAAAACTCACCGGCCATCTCCTTTTGGTCGGCGCCGGCAAGATGGGCTCGGCCATGCTCGACGGCTGGATTACGCGCGGGCTCAATCCGAAAAAGCTTATGGTGATCGAGCCGCAACCGGCCAAGGCGATCAAAGCGCTGGTGCGGTGGGGCGTGCGGCTCAACCTGCGCGGCAAGGCACCTCAAGCCGCGGCCATCGTGATCGCGGTGAAACCGCAGACGGCGCCCGTGGCGGTGCCGCCGCTTGCCGCTTATGTCGGCAAGACCACGCTAGTGCTCTCAATCATGGCCGGCCGCACGCTTCGGTTCCTGGAAAAAACGCTGGCCGGCGCGGCTATCGTGCGCGCCATGCCGAATACGCCGGCGGCCATCGGCCGCGGCATCAGCGTCGCCGTCGCCAATGCAAAGGTTTCGGCGCGCCAACGCCGGCTCGCCACCGATCTGCTCGCCGCCATCGGGAAAGTGGAATGGGTGACCGACGAGACGCTGATGGATGCGGTTACCGCGACCTCCGGCTCCGGGCCGGCCTACGTTTTCTTGCTGGCCGAGGCGATGACCAAGGCCGGCATCGCCGCCGGCTTGCCGAGCGAACTCGCCGCACGGCTCGCGCGCGAAACCGTCGCCGGTTCCGGCGAACTGCTGCACCGCTCCGAACTCGATGCCGCCGTGCTGCGGCAGAACGTCACCTCCCCTGGCGGCACCACCGCCGCCGCGCTCGAAGTGTTGATGGGCCCAGGCGGCTTTGACCAGCTTCTGACCGAGGCCATCGCCGCCGCCACAAGGCGCGGGCGCCAGTTGGCGGGCTAGTTCCTGCCCTAGAACCGGCGCCTTTGCCGCCCTAGATTAAGGGCAAGCCAACGAACGGAGGCTGCCATGGCCCGCAAAGCCAAACGTCAACGCAAGGCGCCAAGCGCTGCCGCGCCGCGCGGCACATCCGATCGCGACAAGGCGGCCGACGCATTGATGGCGCTGCTCGCCGAGCGCTCCTTCGAAGAGATCGGCTTGGCCGAAGTCGCCGGCCGCGCCGGCCTCAAGCTCTCGGCGTTGCGCGCCGAATTCGGCTCGACGCTCGCCATTCTTGCCGCCCATACCAAGGACATCGACCGCGCGGTGCTCGCCGGCGGCAACGGCGACATGGCGGAGGAGCCGCCGCGTGAACGGCTGTTCGAGGTGTTGATGCGCCGCCTCGAAGCGCTGGCGCCGTACAAGGACGCCGTGCGTTCGCTGATGAAATCGGCGCGGCGCAGCCCCGGCCTGGCGCTGGCGCTCAACGCCATGGCGGTGCGCTCGCAGAAATGGATGCTGGAAGCAGCCGGTATCGGCGCGCATGGCCCACGCGGCGCGTTGCGCGCGCAGGGCGCCGCGTTGATGTTCGCGCGCGTGCTCGGCATCTGGTTCGACGACGAAGAAGAGAGCCTCGACCGCACCATGGCCGCGCTCGGCCGCGGCCTCAACAGCGCCGAGCGCTGGGACGGTTTCGTCGGCGATTTGTGCGCGCTGCCGAAATGCCTCGGCCGGCTGCCGCGCCGCCGCCGACATCGCGACGAGGAAGAGGCGGAAGCGGCCTAAACCGGCACTTTCACCGTCGCCCTTAATCCGCCGAGTGGAGAATCGCCCAGCGTGATGTCGCCGCCGTGCGAGCGCGCGATGTCGCGCGCGATGGCAAGGCCGAGGCCGGTGCCGCCCTCGTCCTGGTTGCGCGCATCGTCGAGCCGCATGAATGGCTTGAACACTTCCTCGCGCATGTCGGGCGGTATGCCCGGCCCGTCGTCGTCCACCGTGATGATGAGATAGCGGTGATCGCGATGGCCGGTGATGGCGATCGAGGGCGCAAAGCGCGCCGCGTTCGAGGTCAGATTTCCGAGGCAGCGCTTGAACGCCGCAGGCCGCACGGTGACGATCGGCGGTCCGTCGAATACGACGCTGGCGCGGTGGCCGTTGCGCTCGGCGTCGTCCTTGAGCTCGTCGAGGAAGGCCGCCATATCGGTCGGCGCCGCGCCCTCGCTGAGATCGCCGCGCGCGAAGGCGAGATAGGCTTCGAGCATTCGCGCCATCTCGTCGACGTCGCGCTTCATCGCCTCCACTTCCGGCGTCTTCTTCTTGATCAGCGCCAGTTCCAGCTTGAAGCGCGTGAGCACCGTGCGCAGGTCGTGGCTGACGCCGGCGAGCATCGCTGTGCGCTGCTCCATCGCGCGCTCGACGCGGGTCTTCATCTCGATGAAAGCCTGCGCCGCCCGCCGCACTTCCCGCGCGCCGCGCGGACGGAAGTTCGGCACTTCGCGGCCCTTGCCGAAGCTTTCGGCGGCGTCCGCCAGCCGCAGGATCGGCTTGATCTGATTGCGCAGAAAGATGACGGCGACGCCGATCAGCACCAGCGAGGTGCCGACCATCCAGAGCAGGAAGATTTCCGAATTCGACGCATAGGCCGCGTTGCGCCGCGCGAACACCCGCATCACCGTGTTATCGAGTTGCACGCGGATCTCGACCAGCGCCGATTTGCCGACCGTATCGATCCAGAACGGGCGGCCGATCTGCTTGCGCAGTTCCTCGGACAGTGTGGAATCGAGCAGCGAGAAGAAGGGCTTCGGCCCCGGCGGCGGCATATCGCTCAAGGGCAGGAAATCGACCACCAGGCCGAGCCGGTCTTGCGCAATACGGCGGATTTGCGCCTTGTCGGCGTCCTGCGGATAGCCCCGGTAGACCTCGATTAGCGCGGCGATGTCGGACACGACGCCGGCCGACAGCCGCTGCGTGACCACGTTCCAGTGCCGCTCCATGAAAACGAAAGCGACCACCGATTGCAAAATGACCATCGGCAGAATGATGATGAGCAGTGCGCGTGCGTAGAGCCCCTTCGGCATCACGCTGTTGAGCCAGCGGGTGACCCGCCGCCAGCTGTCGCGCACGCGGCCGAGCGCGCTATGAATCTTGCGGATCGGCGGGATCGCGTCGTACCACTCCCAGGCTTCGCGCAGGCGCGTGAGCACGCTGCGAACGCCGTTGCTGATGTCGAGCGTGGTCATGTGGTCACCATCAGCCGGTAGCCGACGCCGCGCACCGTCTGCACGAACAGCGGATTGGCCGGGTCGTTCTCGATCTTGCGGCGCAGCCGGTTGACCTGCACGTCGACCGCGCGCTCGGACACCGCCCCGCCATTGCCGGCGAGGTCGAGGCGCGGCACCGTCTCGCCCGGCGTCTGGCTCAGGACGCGCAGCATTTCGCGCTCGCGGTCGGTCAGCCGAATGCTCTCTTCGCCGCGGCGCAATTCACCGCGCGCAAGATGAAAGACGAACGGCCCGAAGCGTACCGATTCCACCGGCGGCACGACGATCGGCTGCGCGCGCTTGAGGATATTGGCGATGCGCAGCGACAATTCGCGCGGCTCGAACGGCTTCGACAGTTAGTCGTCGGCGCCCATCTCCAGGCCCTTGATGCGGCTCTCGGCGGCGTCGCGCGCGGTCAACATCAGGATCGGCACGCTCGAGGAGCCGCGCAGCGCCTTGGCGAAATCGAAGCCGGATTCGCCCGGCATCATCACGTCGAGAATGAGCAGATCGAAACTCAGACTGTTGAGCTTGGCGCGCGCGTCGGCCGCGGTCTCCGCCGTGGTGACGCGGTAGCCCTCGCCGGACAAAAAGCGCGACAAGAGATCGCGGATGCGCCGGTCGTCGTCGACCACCAGGAGATGCGGCGCATCGTCGGAAACCGTCGCAGGCAGCATCATCGGCAAAGCTCCGCGTGCATGCTCAACCCCGGCCTTTCAGCCGTTCGGCGCGCGCGATCAGCCGCAGCACGCCCTCGCGATTGTCGGCGTCGATCATGGCGGTGAGAAAGCGCCGCGCCGCCTCGTGCGCGCCGGGGCCGAGTTCGCCGAAGGCGCGGTTGATGCGCTGCGTCTGCAAACCGGCGAGTTTGAGCGACAGCGCCTCGCCTTTCGGCGTCACATACAACAGCCGTTGCCGGCGATCCTGCGCGCCTTCCTTCTGCACCACATAGCCCTGGTCGACCAGTTGCTTGAGCACGCGGCCGAGCGATTGCTTGGTGATGTTGAGGATTTCCAACAGGTCGGCAACCTTCATGCCGGGATTGCGGTTGACGAAATGCAGCACCCGGTGATGGGCGCGGCCGAAGCCGAGCTTGGACAGCACCTCGTCGGCATCGCCGACGAAATCGCGATAGGCAAAGAACAACAGCTCGATGATGTCCCAGACCGGCTCGCCCGGCACGGCCGCCTGGCCCGCTCGCTCGGCCAAGCCTCCGGCGCTGATCTTGGCGTTCACATTTATGTCAGCCATGTTGACATATTTTGGTTTTATGTTACAAAAACGCATCCACGAACGAAAGGATCGTACCGAAACGGGCCCTTTCTTTCGGCCATGCGCCGGTGGGGCGGCAATAGGACCGCTCCGGCCCCATTCATACCGGGTGTTGCCCCCCGACGCAAAGTATTGGAATAGGCGCAGAAAATGCGCCATGACCGGGCATAACCAAGACCGGCGCGACCGGCAGATTAGTTCGAGGAGGATACGATGGCGGCACAGTCCTACGACCGGCTCGACGGGGTCATCTGGTATGACGGCAAGCTGGTGCCCTGGAAGGACGCCAACCTGCATGTGCTCAGCCATGGCCTGCACTATGCGAGCGCCGTGTTCGAGGGCGAGCGCGCCTATGGCGGGTCGGTCTTCAAGTCGACCGAGCATTCCGAGCGGCTGAAGCGCTCGGCCAAGATCCTCGATTTCGACATCCCCTATTCGGTCGCCGAGATCGACGCCGCCAAGAAGCTGGTGGTGGACAAGAACGGCAAGAAGGAAGCCTATGTCCGCCCGATCGCCTGGCGCGGCTCGGAGATGATGGGCGTCTCGGCGCAGAACAACACCATCCATCTCGCCATCGCCAGTTGGGAATGGCCGAGCTATTTCGATCCCGAGCAGCGGCTCAAGGGCATCCGGCTCGACCTTGCCGACTACCGCCGGCCCGATCCGAAGACCGCGCCCTGCCGCGCCAAGGCCGCCGGGCTGTACATGATCTGCACCATCTCCAAGCACGCCGCCGAGCGCAAAGGCTATGCCGATGCCATGATGCTGGACTGGGAGGGGCGCGTGGCCGAATGCACCGGCGCCAATATCTTCTTTGTCAAGGACGGCAAGATTCATACGCCGCTGGCCGATTGCTTCCTCGACGGCATCACCCGGCAGACCGTGATCGGCTTGGCGCGCAAGCGCGGCTTCGAGGTGATCGAACGCCGCATCCTGCCCGACGAGCTGACGTCGTTCTCGGAGTGCTTCATCACCGGCTCGGCGGCGGAAGTCACCGCGGTTTCGGAGATCGCCAAATCTGAAACGGATAAGTGGAATTTCAATCCGGGCGGCATCACCAAGCAGCTGATGGAAGACTACACCGCTGAAGTGAAGCCGAAGAGCAAAGTCGCGGCGGCATAGGCCTCACGCCACCTTCGCCGGCTCCTCTGGCCGCAGCAGCGTCACATAGTGCACGCGATTGACGCGTAGAAACCGCTGCATGCTTTCATCCAGCACGCGGTCGTGGTTTTGCGAAGCATGCCGCAGCAGCAATGCGCCATCGCCGTCGAAGGCGATGAAACCGACGTGGAAATAATCCAGATTCGGCCGCCGGGTGATGAAGCCGACGATATCGCCGGCGGAAAGCATCGCCGTGTTCGCAACGAAGACTGCGCGCGGGATCACGCTCATGGTGAAGTGCCGCCGCCCAAGCGCGCGGTGCCAATAGACCGTCTTCTGCATTTCGACCGCACCCGCCATGGCAATCCAGCGGCAGGTCTTGTTCTCGACATTGTGCTGGCCCCACTCGAAGAAATAATGATTGCGCTCGAACCAGTTCACGATGCCGTGGCGATAGCGGATATCCTGCAAGGCCGTCTCGAACTCCACGAGATTGCGCGAAAGCGCAGCCGCCAGCACGGTTTCGCAATAGGTCACGCAATCGAAGGCGTCGTCGCGTATGACGAATTGTTCCGGCCGGTGCGGCCCGCCGATTAAAGTAAAAGCCTGATAGCGCGTACCGCGCAGCGCCGCCGAAATGAAATCGATGCGCCGGGCGATGCTCGGCAGATCTCTCGCCTGCTCGATCAGGCGGCCGATGCGCGCATCGCGCGCGACGCCGGCCCAGCTTGTCCGAGCGCCGGCGATCAGGGCCGCGCCGCCCGCGAGCAGGCGCAGGATGTCGCGGCGGCTGGTTACCCCCTTGCGCATGAATTCAACTCAATCTTTGATCACCACCAGCCGGTCGGTGCCGGATTCCGCGCCCCACACCTCGCCCGGCCGGCCGAGCAAATGGCGCACCGAGGCGCCACGCTTGTTGCTCGGAAAGCTTTCGAATTTCTCGGTGGCGGGGTCGAAGCGCAGGATGGCATTGGCGAGGAAATCGCTCAGCCAGACCTTGTCCTTGTCGTCGACATAGACCGCGTAGCAGCCGGCCTTGCTCTTGGGCAGGCTCCAAACCTTCCAGGTCTTAGCCGCCGGATCGAAGCGGGCGACCTCGCCGGTGTGCCAAAAGCTCACCCACAACAGACCTTTCGAGTCCGACCAGATGCGGCGCGGGCCGACGCCCGGCTTGGGCGGCGGTACCATCAACGCGTCGCCGCTCACGGTGTCGATCTTGGCAATGTGATCGCCGGCGAGCGAGGCGTACCAGACCTCGCCGTTCGGCGTGGTGGTGATGCCATAGGGACCGGCGCCCTTGGGCGCCTTCCAGGCTTCCACCTTGCCGGTCGCCGGGTCGACACGACCATAGACGCCGTTTTGCCCGGTGAACCAAAGGATGCCCTTGCGGTCGAAGGTGGCGGTGTTGAGATTGGCGTTGGGGAAGTTTTCCGGTAGCGGGAAAAGCTTCACCGACCTGCTGGCCGGGTCGACGCGGGCGATGGCGTTCTGTCCGCCGTCGGTGACCCAGGCGGCGCGGTCGGGGCCGACGATAACGCCGTGCGGCGCCGCGCCCGGCCCGAGCGGAATTTGCGTCGCCTTGCCGGTCTTCGGATCGAGACTGCCGAGCGCGCCCTGACTTTGCGCGGTGTACCAGACCGTGCCGTCCGGCGCCGGCGCTACGTCGTGCGGATGCGCGCCGCGCGGCACCTCAAAATATGACACTTGCGCGGCCGAAACCGGCTGGGCGCCGAGCGCCAGCACCGCCACTGCCGCGAAAACTATCGGAACCATTTGCGCTCCCAACTCTCCGCGTTGGCGCATGATCCTATCCGACGTTCCTTCGCCCGCCGAAGCGGGCTTCGCGAAGGCGGGAAACCGGTTCGCACTTTTCGGGATCATGCGCAGGATCACTCCGCCGCCCGCCGGCCGCGCCAACGCCCGGCTGCGGCGTCATCGGATTGTTTGGCCTCGACCCATATTTTTCCGCCGGCCTTTTCGACCTGTTTCCAGAACGGCGCACGGGTTTTGAGGTAATCCATCAGGAATTCTGCGGCGGCGAACGCCGCCTGGCGATGCGAGGACGCCGTCGCCACCATCATGATGTCCTCGCCCGGCTGGATGCGCCCATAGCGGTGAATCACGGTGACGCCCAGGAGCGGCCAGCGTTGCTTCGCCTCCGCCACGTGGCGCTCGATCTCGGCCTCGGCCATGCCGGGATAGTGTTCGAGCGTCAGCCCGGCGATCGGCTCGCCCGCCTCCTCGGCGCGACAGATGCCCGTAAAGGTGACAAGCGCCCCGATATCGGTGCGTCCGCCCGAAAGCTTTTTTGCTTCCGCGGCGGTGTCGAACGGCTCGCGCTGCAAGCGTACGGTGGTCGGGGCGGTCATGGGCGTAATGTAGCGCACGTCATTCCGCGGCGCGAGCGCAGCGAGCGAACCCGGAACGACAAATTATCCCCCCGTCATCGGCGGGAAAAAGGCGATCTCGGCGGCCGCCCCGATCGGGCTCTGCGGCTGCACATGGGCGCGGTCGATGGCCGCGCGGATCACCTTGGGGTTGCCGAAGGCATGGGCATATTCCTCGCCGCGCGAGGAAAGCCACGTCATCAGTTCCGCCACCGTCTCAATACCGGCGGGAACATCGACGTCTTCCTCGGGCTTGCCGACGCGCTCGCGCACCCAGGCGAAGTAACGCAGCTTCAAAGTGTTTTTTCCTTGCGTTTGATCTTTTTCCGAAACCGTTTCCCGCTTATCGGGATCGTGCGCTAATCGATCATGTAGCGCAGGCCGGCGCGCATATAGTCCCAGCCGGTATAGAGCGTGAGCAGCGCCGAAAGCCACAACAACGTGATGCCGATCTCGGTGGTGACCGGCAGGATCTTGTCGCCGGCATCTCCCGCGATCAGGAAACCGACCGCCACCATCTGCCCGACCGTCTTCCACTTGGCGCGCCGCGTCACCGGCACACCGACGCGCAGCTCGGCAAGATATTCGCGCAGGCCGGAGACCAGGATTTCGCGGCACAGGATGATGACCGCGGCGAACAGCGACCAGCCGCGGATGGTTCCCTCGGCCGCCAGCATCAGCAGGCAGGACGCCACCAGCAGCTTGTCGGCAATCGGATCGAGCATACGGCCGAGCGAGGACTGCTGGCTCCACATGCGCGCGAAATAACCGTCGAGGATGTCACTGACACCGGCGGCGATGAAGACCGCCAGCGCCAGCCAGCGCAGCCACAAGCCGCCGCCCTCGATGCTCTGCCAATACATCAGCCCTACCACAACCGGCACGGCGGCAATGCGGCCATAAGTCAACAGGTTGGGTAGCGCGAGCGGATGCGCCGGCAACGGTCGGGAACTGATGCTATTCATCGGGGCACAAGGAACACCCAGGGCGGGGAGTCGTCAACCGCGGCTTTGTGTCATCCCGGAACGCGGCGAAAACGCGGCCCAGGAATGACGAGAAGCCGGACTACCGAATCGGCGGCTTCGGCAGCCGGCTCTTGCCCTTTTCCATGACGAAAGCTTGATCGAGCGAATACCATTCACCGGTCACATCCGCGGCGGGCGCGCGCCCGTCATGGCGGACATAATCGCCGACCAGCGCGCGGGTCACGCCGAACTGCACGTCGGTCTCGAGCTTGTCGTCGTCGTTGACATAAATCTGCGATATCAGCGTCTTGAAGCCCGGCTTGAAAATCAGGAAGTGCAGATGCGCGGGCCGGTAATGATGCCGCCCGGTGGCGCGTACCAGGTCGCCGACCGGCCCGTCGATGGGGATCGGATAGCCAGCCGGCTTGACACTGCGGAAACCGAAATGGCCGACCGCGTCGGTCGTGAATTTACCGCGCAGGTTCATGTCGGCCTGCTTTTCGTCCTGCTGCTCGTAGAACCCTTCCGGCGAGGAATGCCAGACATCCACCTCGGCGCCCTCGAGGGGCTGGCCGCTCTGGTCGCGCAGCGTGCAATTGACGAACAGCACCGGCCCCGGTGTCGGTGAACGCACGATCGAGCCGCCATTTTCCGTGCGCGGCGAATTCAGGCGCCAGAACGGACCGAGCAGATTGGCCGTGGTTTCGGTCTGCCCATTGTTACCATTGTTGAGCAGACAGATCAGCGTGGAGAAGCCAAGCGAGCCGGACATCAGCACCGCCTCGTTATGGGTGTCGGTGGTCTTCTGCCCGAGCCGCACGACATATTGCACCGCCTGCTCGAATTCCTCTTCGGTGAGATGCACGTCGCGCGCAAAGGTATGCAGGTGCTTGACCAGCGCGGCGAGGATTTCCCGCACGCGCGGGTCCGCAGTGTTCTTGAACGCGTCCAGCACCACCGGCGTGACGTCTTCCTGGGATTTGATGAGCATTGCCGATTTTCCGTCTATTGCGCCGCCTGTTCGTGGAAGAACTCATATATCTTCCGCGCCGTCTCTGCATTAATTCCCGGCACGCGGGCGAGATCGGGCAGGCTCGCCCGCTCGATCGCCTTCAGCGTGCCGAAATGGTGCAACAGCGCGCGCTTGCGGGTGGGCCCGATGCCCGGGATTTCCTGCAAGCCGGCCTCGCGGATGTCCTTCTTGCGCCGCGTGCGGTGCGAACCGATGGCGAAGCGGTGCGCCTCGTCGCGCAGGCGCTCGATGAAATAGAGCAGCGGATCGCGCGGCGGCAGCCTGAACGGCGCACGGCCCGGCATGAAGAATGTTTCGCGTCCGGCGTCGCGGTCCGCCCCTTTGGCGATGGCGACCAACGGCACGTCGCTGACGCCCAAAGCGGCGAGCGTTTCCTGCGCCGCGCTCAATTGCCCCTGCCCGCCGTCGATCAGCACCAGATCGGGCCAGGGGGAGCTCGCTTCATCCTCATCTCCCTCCGCTTGCTCACTTCCCCTCTCCCCTTGTGGGATAGGGTGCCCGAGCGAAGCGAGGGCGGGTGAGGGGTTCGTGCTCACAACCTGCGCCGCCCCCTCACCCGGCTCGCCGCTGCGCGGCTCGCCACCCTCTCCCACAGGGGGAGAGGGCAAAGAAGGACCGCGCGGGCTTTCCTCCAACAATCGCTTGAACCGCCGCTGCAACACTTCGCGCAGCATGCCGTAATCGTCGCCGGGGGCGAGCTCTTCCGAGCGGATATTGAACTTGCGATACTGGTTCTTGCGGAAGCCTTCCGGCCCCGCCACCACCATGGCGCCGACCGCGTTCGTGCCGCCGATATGGCTGTTGTCGTAGACCTCAATGCGCCGCGGCAGGCGCGGCAACGCGAAAGTCTCGGTCAGCGCCTTGAGCAGTTTCTGCTGCGACGACGTCTCGGCGAGCTTGCGCGCCAGCGCCTCGCGAGCATTGGCGAGTGCATGCCCCACCAGTTCCTTGCGTTCGCCGCGCTGTGGCACGCTCACGTCGACTTTGCGCCCGCTCTTGGCGGTGAGCGCGCGCGCCAGCAGATCGCGTTCCTCGAAATCGTGCGACACCAGGACGAGCCGCGGCGGCGGCTTGTCGTCGTAGAACTGCGCCAGGAACGCGCTCAGCACTTCGCCCGCGCCGAGCGCGCGATCGGCCTTGGGGAAATACGCGCGGTTGCCCCAGTTCTGCCCGGTGCGGAAGAAGAACACCTCGACGCAGAAATAGCCGCCGGCCTGGTGCAGGGCGAATACGTCGGCCTCCTCCAGGCTGCGCGGATTGATGCCCTGATGCGAGGTGATTGCGGAGAGCGCCGCCAGCCGGTCGCGATAGACCGCGGCGCGCTCGAAATCGAGCGCCGTCGACGCCGTGTCCATTTCTGCCGCCAGTTCCTGCTGCACCAGCCGGCTGCGGCCGGACAAAAACTCATTGGCCTCGCGCACCAGTTCGCAATAGCCGGCGAAGTCGATCTCCTGCGTGCACGGCGCCGAGCAGCGCTTGATCTGGTAGAGCAGGCACGGCCGCGTGCGCGCCTCGAAAAACGAATCCGAGCAGGAGCGCAGCAGGAACGCGCGCTGCAGGGCATTGATGGTGCGGTTGACCGCGCCGGCACTGGCGAACGGCCCGTAATAATGCCCGGGCCGCGTGCGCGCGCCGCGGTGCTTGAGGATTTGCGGCGCCCAGTGGTCGGAGGTGATCAAGATGACGGGAAACGACTTGTCGTCGCGCAGCAGCACGTTGAAGCGCGGGCGCAGCCGCTTGATCAGGTTGGCT